>JAISCT010000009.1 GCA_031265355.1 Oscillospiraceae bacterium
CCCCCAACCATCTTGCGCTCGGGCGGCCGGCGCTGCGCGCGTCCTGCCCAAACGTTATCCACACCTTCCCGGGGGTGGGGGACCCCCCGCGGGTGGCGCGGGCGGACCCCCTCCACAAAATTCATCTCATACCTTACGAGGCCCCGCAGGGCCGAGATCCAACTCCCATACTTACTTCTTCAAGTTGAACCAGGCGTCAAGCCCGGGGTACTGGGCACTGTCGCCCAGCTCTTCTTCGATGCGGATGAGTTGGTTGTACTTGGCCACTCGATCGGTGCGGGACGGCGCGCCGGTTTTGATCTGCCCGGCGTTCAGTGCTACGGCGATATCGGCGATTGTGGTGTCCTCCGTCTCGCCGGAGCGATGGGAGACGACAGCCGTGTACCCCGCGCGGTTCGCCATCTGAATGGCGTCCAGCGTCTCCGTCAGGCTGCCGATCTGGTTGACTTTGATTAGGATGGAGTTGGCTACGCCAAGATCGATGCCCTTCTTCAGGCGCTCGACATTCGTCACAAAGAGATCGTCGCCCACGAGTTGAATCGTGTCGCCGAGCGCGTCGGTGAGCATCTTCCAGCCATCCCAGTCGTCCTCGGCCATGCCGTCCTCCAGAGAGATGATGGGATACTTGGCCGCGAAGTTCTTCCACATGCGGACCATCTGCTGGCGGGTCATCGTCTTCTTGGCCTTGGGCAGGAAGTAGGTGCCGTCCTCGCGGTACCATTCGCTGACGGCGGGATCCATGGCGATTTTGAAGTCGTCGCCGGGTTTGTAGCCGGCGGCCTCAATGGCCTCGACAATGGCGTTCAGCGCGTCCTCGTCCCGTTTCAGGTTGGGGGCAAAACCGCCCTCGTCGCCCACGGCGGTGGTGAGACCCTGCGACGACAGGAGCTTCTTCAGGCTGTGGAAGACCTCGGCGCACCAGCGCAGCGCCTCACTCCAACTGCCGGCGCCCACCGGCATGATCATGAATTCTTGGATGTCGACATTGTTTGAGGCGTGCGCGCCGCCATTTAAGATGTTCATCATGGGGACGGGCAGCGTCTTGGCGTTGACGCCGCCGATGTAGTTGTAGAGGGAGAGGCCAAGCGCCTCGCTGGCCGCTTTGGCGCAGGCCAGCGACACGCCCAGAATGGCGTTGGCGCCCAGGCGGGACTTGTTCGGCGTGCCGTCCAGCGCGATGAGCGTGCGGTCGACTTCGACCTGCTCCAGCGCGTTGAAACCGATGATCGCGTCGGCGATCTCCGTATTGACGTTTTCGACCGCCTTGGAGACGCCCTTGCCGAGATAACGGTCCTTGTCGCCGTCGCGCAGCTCGCACGCCTCAAAGATGCCGGTGGAGGCGCCGGAGGGCACGGCCGCACGACCCACGCTGGTACCGCCCTCATCCTCCACAAAGACCTCGACCTCCACCGTAGGGTTGCCGCGGGAGTCCAGAATCTCGCGCCCGATGATGTCAACAATCTCGATGATCTTTTTCATGTGTATACTCCTCACAATTATGATTGATACCCGCCGCGGGGGTTCATGGGGAAATGGGAGACTGCGCCCAAAGACGCGGGGTCAGCGAACCGGTATCTGTTATCTGACGATCAGACTCCGTCCGGTCATCTCCGCCGGCTGCGGCAGCCCCATCAGATCCAGCATCGTGGGCGTCAAATCGCACAGCCGCCCGCCCTCACACAGCGCCGCGACCCCACCGCCGCAGACGATGAGCGGCACCGGGTTCGTCGTGTGCGCGGTGAAAGGAGAGCGGCCGTCTGCTTCCAACATCCGCTCGGCGTTGCCATGGTCTGCGGTGATCAAAATCACGCCGTCCACGGCCGCCACAGCCTCTGCGACACGGCCGATGCAGGCGTCCACGGCCTCTACGGCCTGCCGGGCGGCGCCAAAGACGCCGGTGTGCCCGACCATATCGCAGTTGGCGAAGTTTAAGATGACCACGTCGTATGTTCCGCTGCAGATACGAGATACCACTTCGTCGGTGACGGGATAGGCGCTCATCTCGGGCTGTAAATCGTAGGTGGCCACCTTCGGGGAGGGGACGAGGACACGGTCCTCGCCGGCATAGACGGTCTCCACGCCGCCGTTAAAAAAGAAGGTGACATGGGCGTATTTTTCTGTCTCGGCGATGCGAAGTTGGGTGAGTCCTCTGCGACTGAGGTATTCGCCGAATGTGTTTATCAGCGGATCGGGCCCGAAGGCGATGCGGACATTCGGCATTTTGGCGTCGTACTGGGTCGTGCAGACATAAAACAGCGGGAAAAAGGACCGCCGGGCAAACCCGGAGAAGTCCGGGTCCACCAGCGTGCGCGTGATCTCTCTTGCGCGGTCCGGGCGGAAGTTTGTGAAGATCACGGCGTCGTTCGGGGCCAGCACGGCGCCTTGCAGGCAGATGACCGGCTCCATGAACTCGTCCGTGACGCCTTTTTCATAGGAACGGGCCACCGCACCGACGGGATCCCCGTCCAGGGGCGCTTCCCCGTATACGATGGCGGCGTAGGCGCGCTCCACACGTTCCCAGCGGTTGTCGCGGTCCATCGCGTAGTAGCGGCCCATCACGGTGGCGATGTGCGCGCCGGTTTCCCGGCAGTGCTGTTCCGCCTCCTCGACAAAACGCAGCCCCGAATCAGGCGCCACGTCGCGCCCGTCCAGGAAACAATGCAAATAGACCTTCGAGAGGCCGCGCCGGCGCGCCAGCTCCAAAAAGGCCCAGGTGTGCGTGTTGTGACTGTGCACCCCGCCGTTCGACAGAAGGCCCATGAGGTGCAGCGCCGTGCCGTGTGCCAGGCAATGGTCGACGGCGGCGATGAAGGCCGGGTTTTCAAAGAAACTCCCGTCCTCGATGCTTTTCGAGATGCGGGGCAGGTCCTGGTAGACCACTCGGCCGGCGCCGATGTTTGTATGGCCCACCTCGGAATTGCCCATCTGCCCGTCCGGCAGACCGACGTTCAGGCCGGAGGCTTGAATCTGTGTATGCGGGCAGGTGGCGAAAAGTTTGTCCAAATGCGGGGTGTTGGCCGCGGTGATGGCGTTACCGGCCGAGGCCGGCGCGAGGCCAAAGCCGTCCATGATGACAAGTGCGATTGTTTTTTTCAACATTGTTACCTCAAATCTCAGATGAGCGCCCGGCCGTCATTGATTGGCGGCTTGCACAATGGCGGCGAAGTCGGCGGCCTTCAGAGACGCGCCGCCAATCAGCCCGCCGTCCACGTCGAGCTGGGCCAGCAGGTCGTGAGCGTTGGAGGCGTTCATCGAACCGCCGTATTGGATCGTCACCGATCGGGCGGCCCGCGCGCCGTACAGTTTGCGGATCGTGGTGCGAATGGACGCGCCCACCTCACCGGCCTGTTCGGCCGTGGCGGTGCGGCCCGTGCCGATGGCCCAGATGGGTTCGTAAGCAAAGACGATCTGACGCAACTTCTCCACAGGCACGCCGTTCAGCGCGGCCTTGACCTGTATATTGATGAGGTCCAGCGTGATGCCCTGGTCACGCTGTTCGAGACTCTCGCCCACGCACACGATGGGGCGCAGACCCGTCTTCAGTGCAAGCTGTACCTTTCGGCTCACGAGAGCGTCTGTTTCGTGGCAATACGCACGACGCTCCGAGTGGCCGATGATGACGTATTTGACGCCCAGGTCCTTGAGCATGGCGGCGGAGACATCGCCCGTGTAGGCGCCGGATTCCTTGTGATGCATGTTCTGGGCGCCGACCACGATGCGGGAGTCCTTCAGCGCGCGCAGGGTGATGGGGATATCGACGTAGGGCACACAGAGCACGACCTCGCACCACTTGGCCTTGGAGATAAGGGGCTTGAGCTCATCGATCAACTGACGCGCCTCGGAAGGTGTTTTGTTCATTTTCCAGTTTCCGGCAATTATAGTCTTGCGGTATCTTCTGTTCATGGTCTTCTCCTTTCTGCTGTGTTCCTCTATTTCTCTTATTTCTCTTATTTCTCTTATTTTCTTTCTATTCGTCTTTGTCTACCGTTTGTCTATTTGTCAAGCAAGCAAGCGATGCCCGGCAGCACGAGGCCCTCCAGGAACTCAAGGGAGGCGCCGCCACCGGTGGAGATGTGCGTCATCCGGTCGGCGTAGCCGAGTTGCACCACCGCCGCGGCGCTGTCGCCGCCGCCGATGATACTGATGGCTCCGCTGTCGGCGATGGCCTGTGCGACGGCGCGGGTACCCTCGGCAAAGGTGTCGAACTCAAATACACCCATCGGACCGTTCCAGACCACAGTACCGGCTCCGCGGATCGCGTCGCTGTAAATTCTGACAGTCTCCGGGCCAATGTCGAGACCCATGTAGCCGGTCGGGATGGACATGGAGTTGTGGATGACGGGAATGGCGTCGGCGGCGAAGTGATCGGCACAGATGTTGTCGGTGGGCAGCAGAAAACGCACGCCCCTGTCGGCCGCCTTTTGGACCATCTCACGGGCGTAGTCCAGCTTGTCCGCCTCGATGCGGGAATCGCCGACCGACGCGCCCTGGGCCGTCAAAAACGTGTAAGCCATGGCGCCGCCGATGATCAGCGTATCCACCTTTTCGAGCAGGTTGCTGATGACGCCGATCTTGTCGGAGACCTTGGCGCCGCCCAACACGGCCACAAACGGGCGTTTTGGATCCGAGAGCGCCGCGCCCATTACGCCTATTTCCTTGCCGATCAGATAACCGCATACGGAGGGCAAATAGTCGGCCACGCCGGCCGTGGAGGCGTGGGCGCGGTGCGAGGTGCCAAAGGCGTCGTTGACATAGATCTCGGCCAGCGAGGCGAGCGCTTTTGCAAAGTCGGCGTCGTTCTTTTCCTCTTCCGCGTGGAAACGCACGTTTTCAAGCAGACAGACATCACCGTTCTGCAGCGCCGCCGCCTTGGCCTTCGCGTCCGGCCCAATGACGTCGCCGGCCATGGCGACGGGTTTTTCGAGCAGAACACTCAGGCGCGCGGCCACCGGTCGGAGCGAATACTTTGGGTTGACGCTTCCCTTGGGCCGCCCCAGGTGGGAACAGAGAATAACGCGCGCGCCGTGATCGATCAAATAGCGGATGGTGGGCAGGGATTCCACAATGCGCTTGTCATTGGTAATGGCGCCGGTGTCATCCTGCGGCACATTGAAATCGCATCGGACCAGGACACGCTTCCCGGACACGTCGATGTCCTCAATGGTCTTCTTTTGATAGGTCATAAAACCAGCCTCCCAAAAAAAATCCTCGAATGACATTATAATGCTATCTGTATGAAAATGCAAGAGAAATCCATAATTTCGCCTTGAAAATATCGCAAATGGGTTCAAATCGATTGACTTTTTTCAAACAAACTGGAGACACATACAACACAATCGTGACCGCCGCGCTCTTTGTGGGACAAATGGTACAAAATACAACAAAAGGATCGGGATTTGGTCAATGAGCGGGCCAAGATGGTTGAGATATCAGGGCGCCAGGCCGGCAAAATCGCGTTGCCGCATGGCCTCAAAAACAACCACCGCCACACTGTTCGACAGGTTGAGGCTGCGCGCCTCGGCGCGGATGGGAATGCGCAGACAACGGTCAGGGTGCGCCGCCAGCAGAGGTCCCGGCAGCCCGGCCGTTTCCCGTCCGAAGAGCAGGCAGGCGTCCTCCCGCAGGTCGGCCTGCGTGTACGGACGCGCGCCTTTGGTGGAGACAAGCCAAAAGGGTTTGCCACCCCACACGGCCCAAAAGGCACCGAAGCTTTCGTGTACGGTGAGCTCCAAAAGCGGCCAGTAGTCCAGCCCGGCGCGTTTTAGGTAGCGGTCTTCTAGCGAGAACCCCAGCGGTTTCACGAGGTGCAGCGCGCAGCCCGTGGCCGCGCAGGTGCGGGCGATGTTGCCGGTGTTTTGGGGGATCTCCGGCTCGACCAGTACGACGTGCAGCATGGCGTCTCCTCTCCGGGCCGGCGCGGCGGTCCGGATGATACTATACGCCACCGACCGGAGAAATTCAATCATATCCGGCAAAAACTTTGTAAATTTTCTAAAAATCGAGGGGAAATACCGTCTATGGGAATTGACAGAAAGCCACTGCGTGCAGTATAATTGTCCCGGCGCGGACAAGGGCGTCCGCCGGGGGATTCGTCATCTTCCCGGATGTGACGCCCGGTTCTCCGAGACACAGGGAGACGGGCGCACATTAAAACAGAGGAGTGACGAAAGATGTCCTATACCAGTGAAGTGCTGGCGAAGACCATTGAGAAAAACCCGGGCGAGCAAGAATTCCATCAGGCGATCCGTGAGGTGCTGCCGACACTGCAGCCGGCCTTTGACGCAAATCCGATCTATCAAAAGAGCGGATTGCTTGAGCGGTTGGTGGAGCCTGAGCGCCAGATCATCTTCCGCGTGCCCTGGGTGGACGATAAGGGGCAGGTACAGGTAAATCGCGGTTTCCGTGTACAGTTCAACAGTGCGCTGGGTCCGTATAAGGGCGGACTGCGCTTCCACCCTTCCGTCAAATTGGGTACGATCAAATTCCTCGGGTTTGAGCAGATTTTCAAAAACTCCCTGACCGGCCAGCCCATTGGCGGCGGAAAAGGCGGTTCCGATTTTGACCCAAAAGGGAAGTCGGATCGGGAAGTTATGGCTTTCTGCCAGAGCTTCATGACAGAGCTTTTCCGCCACATCGGCGCCGACACCGACGTGCCGGCCGGCGATATCGGCGTGGGCGGCCGTGAGATCGGATTTTTGTATGGGCAGTACAAACGCCTTACCGGGCTGTTTGAAGGCGTGCTGACCGGCAAGGACCTCACCTACGGCGGGTCTTTGACGCGCACCGAGGCTACGGGGTACGGGCTTGTCTATCTTGTGAGCAATATGCTTGAAGCCAAGGGGCAGGATTTAAACGGCAAGAGGGTTGTCATCTCCGGCTCTGGTAACGTGGCCATTTATGCGGCGGAGAAGGCCGCAAAGTTGGGTGCCAAGGTCCTTACGGTGAGCGATTCAAATGGTTGGATTTTTGACGGAGACGGGATCGACCTGGCCGCCGTCAAGGAGATTAAAGAAGTGCGGCGCGGCCGGATCCGTGAGTACCTGGATGTCCGCCCGAAGGCGGAATATCATGAGGATGGTCTCGTGTGGTCGGTGCCGTGCGATGTGGCCCTGCCGTGCGCGACACAGAACGAGCTGCGGGCTGACGGCGCGCGTCTGCTGGTACAAAACAAATGTATCGCCGTGGGTGAAGGCGCCAACATGCCTACCGACATCGAAGGTACTGAGGTCCTGCAGCAAAACGGCGTCCTCTTTGCGCCGGGCAAGGCGGCCAACGCCGGTGGCGTGGCGGTCTCGGCGCTGGAGATGTCGCAAAACAGCATGCGTCTTTCCTGGACTTTTGACGAGGTGGACGAGAAGCTGAAGGGCATCATGAAGAACATCTACACCCAGTCTTCCGCGGCGGCGGAGCGCTATGGTGCGAAGGACAATCTCGTGCTCGGCGCAAACGTCGCAGGGTTCCTCAAAGTGGCCGCCGCGATGACGCTGCAAGGCATCGTATAAACAAGCCGCCTGGGCGCAGACGGCGCCGCAGCCAATGGAGATAGATAGGCCTGTGACAAGTTTGCATTTCTTCGAGAGCCCCTCATGAAAACGGATTTCTGGGGAGAGAAAAGAGACGAGCGCGCCTTCGGACGAATGAAGGCGCGCTCGTTTTTGCATGTCACGAGTCGAATGCTCCATCCGCCGCGTCCGAATATTGGGCTTATCTTTTTGTCGTGCCGGCGGCGGGAGTGGGTGGTATTTTAAGGGCGCCAAATGGCGGTGCGGTATTTTTTATGAAGATATGGAGAAATTTTTTCATTTATCCTATTGACTTCTTCGGTGATCTATACTACCATAGGAAATATAAGTGAGTTCGAAAGGTGGTGAGTGATTTGGCACGTTGGTCCGTTGATGAGCAAATTGAAAAGGTCGAGGAAAAGATCAAAGAGTTGCAGACCAAGAGAAAAGATCTGCTGGCCCGTCGGGAAGAGATCAGTAAAGACAAAGAAAAAAAGCAACTCAGTGAGCTGTATGCGGCTCTCAAAGCGAAGGGGATCGAGCCGAGTCAGTACGCGGACGTTATCGCGCAACTCTAATGTCGATGCGTCCTTGGAGGACGAAACCGTAAAAGCCTCCGGAATGTTCAATTCCGGAGGCTTTTACGGTTTCGTTTTGTCAGGCCCCACCGGGTCCGCAGCATAGGGTGTCTTTCTGCTTTTGCGCCGCTCGTTGGGTACGGCTCACAGAAGCGAACGGCGAAAAGATGATGGCTCACTTCAAAAAGGAAATAATTGTTAATTATCGGCTGCCAACTGTTTTGTCACGTACTGGTCGCAGAGAGCGGCGAATTCTTCGCTGTCGAGACTCTCTTTTTCGAGAAGAACGGCGGTGATGGCGTCCAGGCCGTCGCGGTGGGTGCGGAGGATCTCCCTGGCCTGCTCGTGGCACGCGCGGATCAGGCGGCCCACCTCCTCGTCTACGCGAGCCGCGGTGGTCTCCGAGTGATTGCGCAGGGGGGTAGTGCCGAGGTAGGGGTTTGTGACGCTTTCGAGGGCCACCATATCGAAGGTGTCGCTCATGCCGTATTGGGTGACCATGGCCCGTGCGAGCTGTGTAGCCCGCTCGATGTCGTTGGCGGCGCCGGTGGTGATCGACTGAAAGACGATCTCCTCCGCCGAGCGTCCGGCGAGCAATGTGGTGATCTGGGCCAGCGCCTCCTCTTTGGAGTGGAGGGATTTGTCCTCCTCCGGCACCTGCATGGTGTAACCGAGGGAACCCATGGTGCGCGGGACGATGGTCACCTTGTGAACCTTTTCGGCGTGGGGCAGGCAGGCGGACACCAGCGCGTGGCCGGTCTCATGGTAGGCGACGATGCGCTTTTCGTGCGGGGAGAGGACTTTGCCTTTTTTCTCCTGACCGGCCAGCGTAGTCTCGACAGCCTCCGCCAGGTCGGGTTGTTCCACCACGCGGCGTCCGGCGCGCACGGCGAGCAGAGCGGCCTCATTGATGATATTGGCGAGGTCGGCGCCCACGGCGCCCGGCGTGGCGCGGGCGATGGCGGAGAGGTCCACCTGGGCGCTCATGCGCACATCGCGGGCATGTACTTTGAGAACAGCTTCCCGTCCGGCGAGGTCTGGCCGCTCCACAGGGATCCGGCGGTCAAACCGGCCGGGCCGGAGCAAGGCCTTGTCCAGCACATCCGGGCGGTTGGTGGCGGCCAGGATGACGACGCCTTTGGAGGGATCGAAGCCGTCCATCTCGGAGAGGAGCTGGTTTAGCGTCTGTTCGCGCTCGTCGTTGCCGCCGACGCCGTAAGCGCCCTCGCGGGACTTGCCGATGGCGTCGATCTCATCGATGAAAACGATGCATGGGGCTTTCTCTTCGGCCTGTTTGAAGAGATCCCGTACGCGCGAGGCGCCCATGCCGACGAAGAGCTCGACGAAGTCCGAGCCGGAGAGGGAGAAAAAGGGCACCTTGGCCTCGCCCGCCACGGCGCGAGCGAGCAGTGTCTTACCGGTGCCCGGCGGCCCCACCAGCAGCGCGCCCTTGGGCAGCTTGGCGCCGATCTCAAGGTATTTATCTGGGTGATTTAAAAAATCGACGATCTCGGTGAGAGACTCCTTGGCCTCGTCCTGTCCGGCAACATCTTGGAAAGTCTTTCCGGTTGTGGTTTCCGCGTAGATTTTGGAGGTATTTTTGCCGAAGCTCATGACGCCGCTGCCCATACGTTTGGCCATAGAACGGTTGAGCAGGTACCCAAAGAGGAAGAGAACGCCAAAGGGTAAGATCCAGCCGAGGAGGAAGCTCATGAGGGGGGAATTCTCTTTGGGAATGACGCTGGAGACGTCCGCACCGGCCTCCTCAAGCCGAGGCAGGAGATTGGGATCGTCGAGCCGGCCGGTGGTGAGGAACACACCGTTCGGATCGTCTTTTTGGACGATGACGAGGCGGGTAGCCTCGAAGTTTACTTTGGAGACTTTGCCCTGTTCGAGGAGGGACAGAAATTCGGTGTACGTGATCTCTCTGACGGTGCGCTGCGCCATCATGGGCACGATGATCCCGTTGAACATGAAGATGAGGACGAGGGAAATGAGGATCGAAAAAAGCAAAGGCCGACGCATGTTGTTCGGCGCGCCGGAGTCGTTTGTGTTCATGCGTGGGTTCCTCCCTATCGGTGCGGACACATGCCCGCCTATAATATAGCAGTATAACATCTTTATCATATCACATTTGCCGTCCTCTGGCCGTTTTTTTTCCTCGGATTTACAAAACGTTTACTTTTTAGGTACATGTGAAGTAATTCTGGGGCGATTTTGGGCCGCAACGGCATGTACGGCGGGGGAGAGGCCGCCCGTCGCGGTCGGACAGACCGCCGGGCACAATTTGCCGCGTCGGGCGGACATATGCCTGCCCACGCCGCCTTTTCGCACGATTTTTCATAGAAATAGCGCCATCTGCGCCCAGATTTACAAAAACATCACTTTTTTGTGCATGTCCGGTCCATTGACAGTTGTGGTATAATAGAAAAGCGAGAGAGGTGATCTCATGAAAAAGCAAACGAAACGGGCGCTACATTACGGGAGGTATTCGGCCTATCGTGTGGTCATGGCGCTCCTGAAAGTATTTTTGACGGTCTTCCTGGTTATCCTGACCACCACCGCCATGCTGGGCGTGATCGGCGTCATCTATGTGAACCACAACCTGCGGGCAGATCTGGATGTGGATCTTAACGACGTCACGCTGGACCAAGCGAGTTTTATCTACTACATCGATAAGACCACAAAAAAACCGGTCCAACTTGAGAGCCTGTACGGCCGGGAAAATCGCGTGTTGGCCAATTTTGATGAGATTCCGGATACGATGGTCAAGGCTCTCATCGCCATTGAGGACAAGCGTTTCTACAGCCACCGGGGCGTGGACTGGAAACGCACGGCGGGCGCCTTTTTGGAGCAGCTCAAGGCCAGTGGCTCCACCTACGGCGGCTCGACGATCACACAGCAGCTCATTAAAAACCTGACGGGGGAAAAAGAAGTCACGATCAAGCGTAAGCTCACCGAGATTCTGCGCGCGCTGGAGTTTGAAAAATACAATTCTAAGGAGAGAATCCTGGAGTGGTACCTCAACACCAGCTATTTCGGACAGGGCTGTTACGGCGTCAAAACGGCGGCGCGCACCTATTTTGACAAGGAACTCTCTGACATTACCCTTGCGGAGGCGGCCTGTATCATCGGCATCACCAATTCCCCCACCCGCTACGACCCCCTGCAAAACCCGGACAAAAACAAAAAACGCCAGGAGGTCATCCTGGACGAAATGTACCAGCAGGGCGTCATCTCCAAGGCCGAGCATGACGCGGCTGTGCAGCAGAAGCTGAAATTTTCCACCAAAAGGCGCGCAGAGGTGGAGAGCAAACGGTCCTACTTCGTCGACCAAGTCTTCAACGACGTGGTGCAGGACCTCATTGAGCAAAAAGGTATCTCCAAATTGCTCGCGCAGGAACTCGTGCTCGGCGGCGGCTACCACATCTACACCACGATTGACATGGACGTGCAGGCCGCGATGGACGAGGTGTTCACGAACGAAGAGAGCGTCCCCAAAGTGAAGGGGGTGGAGAAGCCGCAGAGCGCCATGGTGATCATGGACCCCTACACCGGCGACGTGCTCGGGTTGGAGGGCGGTCTTGGCGTGAAGAAGGGCGCGCTTCTGCTCAACCGGGCCACGCGCTCCACGCGCCAGCCGGGCTCCTCCATCAAGCCGGTGGCCGTCTACGGGCCGGCCATGCAGTACGGCGTCATCACGCCGTATTCCGTGATCGACGACGTGCCGTTTTCTGAGCGGCGCGGCAACGCCTGGCCCAGGAACTCGGGTGGGCGCTACCTGGGGCTTGTCACGGTACTGAACGCCATCACAAACTCCCGCAACGCCCCGTCCGTGCATGTCCTGCACAAGCTGACGCCGCAGAGTTCTTACAATTTTCTCATCGAGAAGCTGGGGATCACAACGCTCACGCCGGAGGACGAGGACTATGCGCCGCTCGCGCTGGGCGGCCTCACGCGCGGCGTCAGCGTGCTGGAGCTCACCGCGGCTTACGCCGCCTTCCCCAACCACGGGGTCTACACAGGTCCGCGCACGTACACGGTCGTGTACGATTCCAAGGGCAATGTGGTGCTTGAGAACGAGCCGGAGACCATCGTGGCGTTTGATGAGAAAAATGCCTGGTATATGAACAACTGCCTGCAAAACGCTGTCCGCGCGGGTACCGGTTCGCGCGCCAAACTGGAAAACGGACAGCCGGCCGCCGGCAAGACGGGCACGACCTCCGACGACTTCGACCGTTGGTTTGTCGGCTACACGCCCTACTACTGCGGCGGCGTCTGGTTCGGGTTCGACGACCCGAAGAAGATACAGCTCGAGAGCTCCACCAATCCGGCGCTCACCATCTGGAAGCTCGTCATGGACCGCCTGCACGAAAACCTGGAACCGCAGGAGTTTTTCACGATCGAAAATACCGTCCAGGCGTCCTATTGCCTGGACAGCGGCCTCGCGCCCACGGACTTGTGCCGGATGGACCCGCGCGGCAGCCGGGTCGCCACAGGGGTCTTTCACAAAGACGACGTGCCCAGAAGTTCCTGCACGGCGCACGCTGCGGTGAAGGTGGACGGCGAGAGCGGCCTGCTGGCCACGCCCTACTGCCCGGAGGAGAATTTACGGGAGATCGCGCTGCTGGACATCGAGCGCAACCTACCCCTTGCCGGCGTCACCGTCGCGGATGAGGCCTACCGCGTCCGCTACTTCGTGGAGGGCGGAAATTCCACAGTGGGCCCGGTGCCGGATGGGTTCTATCCTCCGGCGCGGCCTGTCGCGCCGGAGGGCGAGACACTGCCGAACGATTTCTGTCAACTTCATCTGGGCGAGGAGCCGCCGGCGGACCCGAACGCGCCGCCCGATGAGTTTCCGCCGGGCGGGTATCCAGACGATCCGGATATGCCTTGGTACCCCGGGTATCCGGACGATCCAAACGTTTCGAACAACCCGGACCCAGACAATCCAACCTGGCCGGATACATCGGGGGTGCCGGACACGCCGGATGTCCCGCCGCCGGACGACGTCCCGCCATACCCCGGTTGGCCCGGTTCCGCCACGCCGGAGGGGGGCGTCGTCATACCTTCGGTGTAGCCTACGAGTATCTCTGACGACGCCGTGCTCGGCACAGCGCCGGATCTTAATAACGTGGGTTGCACCTGCAACCCACAACCCAAATTCTTGTTTTTTGTTGCCGCTTCGCGGCAACAAGGTACTAAGACTGTGAAGGGGGCCTCCAATGAGCCGGGCCGACGAGATCTTCATCGACAATTGCCGCGCCATTTTGACGCGGGGCGTTTGGGATACCGGGCAGGATGTGCGACCCCGATGGCAGGATGGCGCGCCGGCCCACACGGTCCGGCTGTTTGGTGTTGTCAATCGCTATGACTTGTCGCAGGAGTTTCCGATCCTCACGCTACGGCGCACCTACTGGCGTTCGGCCGCCGATGAATTGCTGTGGATCTGGCAGAAAAAATCGAACAATGTCCGCGACCTCAAGAGCCGGATCTGGGATGCCTGGGCCGACGAAGACGGCAGTATCGGCAAGGCGTACGGCTACCAGCTCGGCGTCCTCCACCGCTACCCGGAAGGTGTTTTCGACCAGGTGGATCGGCTTCGTTACGATCTCAAACACAATCCGGCCAGCCGCCGCATGATCACGAACCTCTACAACCACGCCGATCTCCATGAGATGCGGCTCTACCCCTGTGCCTACTCGCTCACGTGCCATGTGGACGAGGGCGTGCTTTCGGCCATCCTGCACCAGCGCTCGCAGGACATGCTGGTCGCGAACAACTGGAATGTCTGCCAGTACGCATTGCTCCTGTACATGCTGGCCGCCGACGCCGGTTTGCGGCCGGGGACCTTTCTGCACGTGATCGCCGACGCGCACATCTACGACCGACATGTGCCGCTGGTGGAGGCGCTGCTCCGGCGGGATCCGCTGCCCGCGCCTACCCTGCGGACAGATCCGGCCATGACGGATTTTTATCGGTTCACTGTGGACAGCTTCTCGTTGGACGACTACGTCTATCACCCGTTCGACGGCGCCATCCCGGTGGCGGTTTGACAGGGCGCATGGGACGTAAGGAAGGGCATAGCGCGGCAGAGATGACGGCCATCGCCGCGGTAGACCGGCACTGGGGGATCGGGCGAAACGGCGGCCTGCTGCTGTCCCTGCCGCCCGACCTGCGCCGATTCAGAGCGCTGACGCTCGGGCACACGGTGGTCATGGGCCGCCGCACCTTTCAGTCGCTGCCCGGCGGACACGGCCTGCCGGGCCGCCGCAATCTGGTCCTCACCCGTACGCCGGACCGTCCGCTGCCGGGCGCGGAGGCGGTGTCGCTTTCTGCGCTGCTGGCCCTGCGCGCGCCGGAGGGCGGCGAGATCTTCGTCATAGGGGGGCAGTCTGTCTATGAGCTGCTGCTCCCGTACTGCCGGGCGGCCCATATTACCAGGATCGAGGCCGATCTCGGCCCGGCCGACGTTTTCTTTCCCGAGCTGGACAGCGCCCCCGACTGGCGCCTCGTCTCGCGGACGGAGACGGAACGCTGCGAAGGCACTGTCTTCTTTTACGCCTATTATGAGCGCATTGCGCATTCGTTAGAGGACTCTCCGGAGGCCTTGTGAGGCGCGTCTGCTCATGTCTTTGCGCAAGGCGCGACGTACAGATACGGACTGTGTATCAAACCGCCCCGTTTCGCACAAAGTAAGACGGGTGCCCGGCACATTGTGGAAAGACGGGCGCCCCCACATGCCGTGAAACGGGGGATCATTTTGCAAGATATTTCGAATGAGGAATACGCGCGTCTGGTGGACCGGCGGAGCCCGCGCTCGCCGCTTCTCAAAAACATGATCTGCGCCTTTGTCGCGGGCGGCCTCATCTGTGTGGGCGGCCAGGGTCTGTTCTCGCTGTATGGGACGCTGGGCCTGCCAGAGGAGGAGACGGGCGCCGCCGTCTCCGTCACCCTTGTCTTTTTGGGCGCGCTGCTCACCGGATTCGGCGTCTACGACAAACTGTCTCATCTCGCCGGCGCCGGCACCCTCGTGCCCATCACCGGCTTCGCGAACGCCGTCGCGTCGCCCGCCATGGAGTTTCGCAGCGAGGGCTTTGTGCTCGGCACCGGCGCCCGTCTGTTCACGGTGGCCGGTCCGGTCATCGTCTTCGGCGTGGTTGCCTCCGTCTGCTACGGCATTGTGCTGGCAATTTGTAAGTGACCTTAGGGTCTGTTTTGCGGTTTTGGGCGGAGAAAGAGAGATGCGAGATGCAAGAGACGGTCAAGCTGCGCGCAGCCGGGCGGGTGCGGGAGTCCATTGTGGACGGTCCCGGACTTCGGTATGTCATCTTTTCGCAGGGCTGTCCCCATCGCTGTGAGGGCTGTCACAACCCGCATACCTGGCCGGCAGACGGCGGCGAAGAGGTAGAGCCGGAGGTGCTGTTGGCGGAGATAAAGGCGGACGGGCTGCTGCGGGGCGTAACTTTCTCGGGGGGCGAGCCGTTTTTACAGGCGGACGCATTGGCGGCGCTGGCCCGGCGGGTACGCACGCTGGGGCTGGATGTCTGGACATACACGGGCTACACCTGGGAGGAACTGCGCGCGGCGGACGACCCGGCCTGGGGCCGGCTGCTCGCCGAGACGGACGTCCTAGTGGACGGACGTTACCGCCGGGATGAGCGGAGCTACCACCTGCGCTTCCGCGGCAGCGCCAACCAACGTCTGATCGACGTCCCCCAAAGCCTGACCGCCGGCGGCATCATCCTTTGGGAGGTGTAGGGTTTTTCGAGTTCGGAAAAACACTCCGATTTACACATATGGTGTGTCTGACATCTGGACAGTAAGAGGGCAGCATTCTGCCGCCCCATACAAACACAAGGAAACACCATGCCGTTAAAACAGAAAACGACATGGTGTTTCCTTGTTGGAGATTTTTGTAAATTGTTAAGTTACTCTCCCGCATTACAGGACAAAAAATCCAAAATTTTCTATATCAAACCCCCGCCTGTTCGTGGCGGTATTTGTTCATTGAGATGCGGAACAACTCCCCGCTGGAGGGCGGGGTGTAGGTGATGGCGTTGGCGCCGGCGGTGATGGTTTCGCGGACGGTGTCGATGTTGGGACCGCCGGTGGCGAGGATCGGCACATCCGGGAAGTTTTGACGGATCTTTCGGACGATATCCGCCGTGCGAGAGGCGCCCGAGACGTTCAGCATGTCGGCGCCGGCGTCCAGCCGCGCCTGAATGTTCGTGAGCTCAGAGACCACCGTGACCACGACGGGGATGTCGATGGTCTTTTTGAGTTGCGAAATGACGTCGTTTTGTGTGGGTGCATTGACGACCACCGCCGTGGCGCCCTGGAACTCCGCGTCCATTGCGAGGTTCACCACCCGCAGGCCGCGCGTTACACCGCCGCCCACGCCGGCGAAGACCGGCATGTCGGCCGCCAGCATGACAGCATGTGTGATGGCCGGCTGCGGTGTGAACGGGTAGACGGCAATGACCGCGTCGGCATTGATGTTTTTGATGATGGCCACGTCGGTGGAAAACACAAGAGACCGAATGAGACGGCCGAAGATGCGGATTCCACTGGCCTCTTGGATACAGGCCGGTACCTCAATGAAATGGTGGCGAAGCAGTCCCCGGTACTCCGGCACGGATTTGCCCACCGGCAGGCCCCCCTATCTGTATGGCCGTCCGTACGGCCTGTCTGTCTCTACCGTCCATTGTAAATTATCCATTGGCAATTGTCAATGTTCGTCACGCCGGCGGCGGCGGCGGCATAGGATGGCGGCACGGGCAACACCGAACAATACGGTGCCCGAAGAGGGGGTTATTATGGCCACAGGAACGTTATGCATCGAGACCAGAACTGCGAATTCGCTGCCCGTTCAAGGTGTGGACGTCATGGTCCGAGACGAACAGGGTCAACTGCTGCAAAGACTTCGGACAGATGAAAACGGCAAGACGAACGTCGTTTCTCTGGAGGCGCCGGATGCCTCCGACACGCTGGTACCGGACAGTACGGGCCCATTTTCTAGTAACTACCAGATCTCGCTGAGCCATCCCAGTTATATCGGCGTCGAGTACCGCGGCGTCCATGTCTACGATGGCGTCGAGTCGTTGGTGCCCACCAACCTGCTTCCGCGGCCGAACGGCTACGACCGGAGCGTCACCATCACAGTGGATTCGATTCCGCCGGTCGTCAGCGGACGCGGCCCCTGGGACAGGTCCCAGCAAATGCTCGGACCGCGGGCTCTGCGGGTCCTGACAGATGTCGTGGTGCCGGACTTTATCACAGTTCACCTGGGCCGGCCGGACGTGAACGCACTGAATGTCCGCGTCCCGTTCGTTGATTACATCAAGAACGTGGCCTCAAGCGAGATCTACGCAACCTGGCCACAGGCGTCGCTGGAGGCCAACATCTACGCGCAGATCACCTTTGCGCTGAACCGGGTCTATGCCGAGTGGTACCGCTCCCGCGGGTATCCGTTCGATATCACAAACTCCACGGCCTTCGACCAAGCCTTTGTAAACAACAGGGAGATCTTCGACAACCTCAGTCGGCTTGTGGACAGGATCTTCAACCGCTATGCCCGCCAGCAAGGGTTCAAAAACCCCTATTTCACGGAGTACTGCGACGGACGGACCGTCTCCTGCCCGGGGATGTCCCAGTGGGGCACGGTGACACTGGCCGAACAGGGTCTCACCGCGCTGGAGATCCTGCGCAGCTATTACCCCCGCGATCTTGAGATCGTGGAGACGGACAACATCACCGGCATCCCGTCCTCCTACCCCGGTACGCCGCTGCAGGAAGGCAGCGAGGGGCCGAATGTGGAGACTATTCAACGGTATCTGAATCGGATCCGGGTGAACTTTCCGCTGATCCCGCAGATTTCTAACCCCAGAGGCATCTTCGACGCGCAGACCGAGCAGGCGGTTAGGGTCTTTCAGAGCGTCTTCGATCTGACGTCGGACGGGATTGTAGGCCCCAGCACCTGGTATAAAATTTCCTTCTTATATGTGGCGGTCACCAAGCTCTCCGAACTGACCGGCGAGGGGGAGCGGATAGGCATCGGGACCACCCCGCCCACGGTCATGCTCCAGCAGGGCAGCCGCGGCGCCAGTGTGAACGAACTGCAGTTCATTTTGAACATGATCTCCGAATTCTTCTCCGCGATCCCGCCGGTGATTCAAGACAACGTCTTCGGCACTACGACGCGCAGCGCCGTCATCGATTTTCAACAGATGATGGACCTGACGGCGGATGGGATCGTGGGTCCGGACACGTGGCGGGCGCTCTACGACGTCTACTGGGGCATCTCGACCAATGTGCTCCATAATCCGCCGAGTGAGGAGCTGCCGGCCTATCCGGGCACGTTGCTGCAGGTTGGCTCAAGAGGGGAGAGCGTCCGGTTGATGCAGCAGTACCTGAGCGCCATCGCGGAACGCTACCTGGGCCTGCCGGTCATTGCAGCCGACGGCGTCTTTGGCAGCGCTACGCAAAACGCGGTGATGGCGTTTCAGCGGCAGTTCGGGCTCGCGGTGGACGGCATCATCGGCCGGGAGACATGGGACTACATCGTGGACGTATATTTCGACGACATTCCTCTGCCGCCCACGCCGCCTACGCCCCCTACGCCGCCCACGCCGCCGGCGCCGCAACCGCCCTACCCGGGGTACTACATCAGCGTAGGTTCTCAGGGCAGCTATGTCCGGCTGATCCAGAGGCGCCTGAACGCGCTGGCCAATGTGTACTCTGCCATCCCGCAGATCACGGCGGACGGCATTTTCGGTAGCCGGACCCGCAATGCGGTGACCATCTTCCAGCGGCAGTTCGGGCTCGCGGCGGACGGTATCGTGGGGCGCGCTACCTGGACCCGCCTCATGGCCGAGTCCGCCAATCTTGTCGGGTGACATCCGCGGCGTCTTCCCGGCAATCGGAGCGGTTCCGTCGCGTCGGCCGCGAAAGGAGAAGCGGAAAAGCACTCAATAAAGAGGGACTGTCTTCGGCATAACACCGGAGACAGTCCCTCCTCAGCACCTCTTGCTAGCACAGGGCCTTTTTCCCAAAAACGGTATCGCCAACAGAACCAACAGGCCGCCCAGCACGACCGTAACAAGCTGCGGTCAGAAAAAAGCAAGGGCAAAGAAACCCGTTGCGCTTCCTGTGTGACAAACACCGAAACGACAAGGAAGGCCGCCGAAAGATGTGGTGTCGCAAATTTTTCTCCAGCGCCAAGCAGCGCGCCGGCAACACGCCGCTTCCGCAAAATTTAGGAGATCGCGACGATTGCCAGATTGCCCAAAACAGGCGCCATGGCAATGACTCTTTAGAAAACCCTGCAAAAAAGCAACCAGAGGCGCCAGCAGTGAAAATGGCGGCCCCACTCCAAAAACCGATAATCAGATGGAGAGAATCAGCGTCAGATCGATGTGTTCGCCGGCGGCGAACACGGGGGAGATGCCTCGCGGGTGTGTGCGGCGTGTACGGGGTACGCGTCGATCTCCATGGTGGAGACGGCGGTTTTGACGGACACGTGGGGCAGTGCGCCGAGACGCCCCGTGAGCTGGTTGATTTCGTCCATATTGCCGACCACGGTGAGGGAGATGAGCGCCAGCGCACCTCCGTTGACCGGGATCCCCATACGGCCCCACAGCAGGTGATGATGCTCAGACACAATGGTGTTGAATTCGGTCTGTACCAGAGCCGGATGATCCAAAATCGCGCTGATGACGGCGGCACGCGCCATGACGCATCACCCTTTCTCCGGGCGCGCCGGAAAGAATCCGCCCTCTTAACCTCTTGCGGACGGTTGCCGATATCATAATATGCCATTCACATAGAGTTGTCAAGCTTGTCCGTTATCTGGGTACAACTGCGGGCAGCTGCTTGACAGAAAGAAGTGAATCATATATAATATATGAAAAAGAAAGTGTAGTTTCTGTAAATTTTATGCAAGCCCGTGCCGGTTAGCGAGCGGTACGGGTTTTGGTGCGGGCATTCGGGGTTCAGGCATTGACGATGTCCTATTGTTGCAGAAACGTTTTCATCTTGGCGCCAAACGGCGCGCCGGCCATGGGGGCACGGCCGCGCGCCCGGGAGCGCCTGCGCGGCGGCGGATCTGCATGACGATAGCAGACGGACGCCTTTTGTCGCTTCACGCTCGGCGCAAAACCGGATCCTTTATTTCGACGGAAGTGATGCGAGGCGCCCAAACGAAGAGAAGGGTGATGAAAACACATGAAGCACATGAGAAAAGGGGTCCGGCGCCTGCTGGCGGGCGTCCTTGGTCTCGCGCTGTTGGCGGCTGCGGCGCCTGTCCCCGTCACGTTGGCCGAGGCGCTGCCCGGGTTAGCGGATCTGAGCCGCCAGGCGGCGGCCGAGGGTATGGTACTGCTTGAGAATCCGGTGCTGGAGGGCGTGGAGAACGCCACGGGCCGCGTGCTGCCTGTCGGCGGCGGCCAGAGCGTTTCCGTGTTCGGGCGTGCCCAAGCCAACTACTACAAGAGCGGGACGGGTTCCGGCGGCGCCGTCCGGGTGGACCACGTCACCGGTATCCTCGAGGCATTGCGCACCAGCCCCTATGTGCGCGTCAACGAGGATCTGGCCCGTGTCTACGCCGACTGGGTGCGGACGCATCCCTTTGACAACGGCGGCGGCGGTTGGGCGGCCGAACCTTGGTCGCAGGCGGAGATGCCGCTGACGGACGAAGCGGTGAACGCCGCGCGGGCCAAGTCGGAGACGGCCGTCGTCATCATCGGCCGCACGGCGGGCGAGGACAAAGACAACACCAATACAAAGGGCGCCTATCAGCTGGCGGACCTTGAGGTAGAGATGCTGGACAAGGTCCACACAGCGTTTGACAGAGTCGTCGTGGTGCTGAACGTCGGCAATGTCATCGACATGGCATGGGTGAAGAACTACCCGAAGGCGGCCGTTTTGTATGCCTGGCAGGGGGGTATGGAGGGCGGCAGCGCCGTGGTCGATGTGCTCACCGGCGATGTCACACCCAGCGGAAAGCTGAGCGACACCATCGCGATTGCCATCAGCGACTATCCCTCCCACGGGACTTTCGAGGGCAAGACGAAGTTCGGCGTCACCGGCAGTTCGTTGAACGCGCGCAACTTCTATGCGGAAGACATCTATGTGGGTTACCGCTACTTTGAGACATTCGCCCCGGATAGGGTTCTCTATCCCTTCGGATTCGGCCTTTCGTATACGACGTTCGCCATCAGCGTCAACGCCGTGACGTATACGGACGAAGCGGTAAAAATCGATGTGACCGTGGAGAATACGGGTGCGGTCAAGGGCAAAGAGGTCGTACAGGTCTATTACAGCGCGCCCCAGGGTCAGCTCGGCAAACCCGCCAGGGAATTGGCGGCCTTTGCGAAGACCGGCGTGCTGCCGCCGGGCGGCAAACAGACGCTCACAATCTCCTATCAGGTAGCGGACATGGCCTCCTACGACGACGGCGGTTACACGGGGCATGAGTCCGCCTATGTGCTGGAAGCGGGCGACTATGGCATTTACGTGGGCAACAGTGTCCGGTACGCCGCGCGCGCGGGTACCTATGTGCAGGGCGCGCTGCGGGTCACGCAGCAATTGCAGGAGGCCCTGCCGCCCGTGGAGGCGTTCAGGCGCATGAAGCCGCAGGCAAACGAGAACGGCACGTACTCCGTCGCCGCACAGGATGTGCCGTATACGGCGCAGACGACGGCGCAGGCGAACCTCAACGCGCGGATCGCGGACAACCGTCCGGTCGCTCTTGCGCAGACAGCGACAAAAGAACACAAACTCGTCGACGTCTACAACGGCGACGTCACGGTGGATGAATTCGTTGCCCAGTTCACAAACACCGACCTGTCGGCTGTAGTGCTCGGCGAGGGCATGAACAGCACCAAGGTGACGCTGGGTACGGCATCCGCGTTTGGCGGGGTGACGAACTCCCTGCTCTCGCTCGGACTTCCGATCGCCTGCGCGGCGGACGGCCCCTCCGGCATCCGCATGGAGGTCGGCACGCAATACGCGACCAGCATCCCGAACGGCACCCTGCTGGCCTGTACCTGGAACCTGGAGCTGATCGAGCGGCTGAGCGATCTGTGGGGCCGCGAGATGCTGCTCAACAAGATCGACACGATCCTGGGCCCGGGCGTCAACATCCACAGGCATCCGCTGAACGGTCGCAACTTCGAATATTTCTCCGAAGATCCGCTTTTAACAGGTACGATGGCGGCGTCAATGGCCAACGGCATCCAAAAACACGGCCCCGCCCCCACGATCAAGCACTATGCCGCCAACAACCAGGAGGCCAGCCGACACTATGTCCACTCGGTGGTGTCGGAACGGGCGCTCCGCGAGATCTACCTCAAGGGCTATGAGATTGCGGTGAAGAGTGGCAATGTGCGCTCCGTCATGACGTCGTACAACCCGATAAACGGTCTGTGGACCGCCGGCAGCTATGACCTCAACACCACGATCCTACGCAATGAGTGGGGTTTCAAGGGGATCGTCATGACCGATTGGTGGGCTAAAATGAACGAGTCCATCTACACAGCGTACAGCGACACAAATACGCGGGCCATGGTCCGCGCGCAAAATGACCTGTACATGGTGGTGGACAACAACACCGCGGGCAGTTGTTCACGCTTCAACAACAACATGAACTACATTGCGGACGGGTCGCTCACGATCGGCGAGCTGCAGCGCTCTGCGAAAAACATCACCGAGTTCTTGTTAAAGACCCCCGCTTTTGCCCGGACGGCCGGTGTCCCGTTTGAGCCGGTTTACACACGGGGCGAGGACTGGTTTGCGGTGGAGGACGACCTCCCCCCGCTGGATCCCCAAGTGACGGAGATCACGGTGGGCGGCAAGAGGATCACCACCTTTAACCCCCTGATTCTGGATTACAAAGTGTATACCAACAGAGAGATCAGCGGCGGCGCGTACCCCACCGTGGCCGCCGTGCCCGGGGAGGGCGTGGAGATCTCTGTGTCGCAGGCGAGCGCCGACCGGCCGGCCGCCGTACTAACAGCCTCCGCCGGCGGATTTGAGCGAATCTACAAAGTCATCTTCACGGACGAGGAAGGGCTTGCGCCCATTTTGGAAAATCCGAGTTACGCGTACCTGTCCGGCATCTTCCTGAACGGAGAGGCGCTGGAGGGGTTTGAGCCCGCAAAGCTGCGCTATTCGGTGGGATGGGAGAGCCAGACGATACCCACCGTCACGGCGGCGGCCGTCGACGGCGCGCAGATCTTGAGCATCACGCCGGATCCTGTGTCCGCCACCGTGACAATCAGGTGCGCCAGTACGGATCAGGTCAACGTCTACGCGGTGAAATTTGGCGCGTACCCGCGCAGCGACGAATTTGACACGGCTGAAATGAAGCCGTTCTGGTCCGTCAACACCGACACGGCGAGCAGCGGCGAGACCGCCAACTGGTCTCTGACCGCCGCTCCGGGCGCGCTGCGCGTCATGGCGGAGAAAGGCGACTTTTGGACGACGCACAACGACCTCAAAAACTTCTTCCAGCAGGAGGCCTTTGGAGATTGGGAGGCTACCGCCAAAGTCACGGTCAACAAAACGCCCAATGCAAACTACAACGGGCTCGGCATCGTGGCCTTCCAAGATGTCGACAACTATGTCTGGCTCAAGTACGAGTACAGCAGCCAGCGGCTTGTCGGTCTCGTGAAAGAGGCCGGCGCCGCGGAACCTGTCTCCTTTGGCGCGCTGACCGCCGCCCAGATCACCAGTTTGATTGGCAACAATCTGACGCTCTATCTGCGCCTCAAAAAAATCGGCGACGTGTATACCGGCTCGATTGGCACCGACGGCGTCAACTTCACCGTGTTGGGGTCCGTCGCGGCTGCCTATGCTGAGCCGAAGTTCGGTCTGCTCTGCTCTCACGGCAGCGTCTCAAACACCGTCGGGTCGTTCTACGCCGACTACGACTACGTCCGGTTTGACCGCGAGGCTCTGCCCGCCGCCGTCGATGTCGGCGCCGACACCAAGCTGAAGCTGGCCGCTACGGAGCCGGCTCTGCTGACGCCGAACATCACCCCGGTCGACTCGGGCGATACGGACGGCGGACAGAGTTATACCAATTGCAACAGCGGGGAGGCCCTGGCCTATCGGTTGAACATTCTGGAGGGCGGGACATACAAGCTGTCGGCGCGCATCAAATCCAGCGCGTCGGAAGTCGCCCAGATGTCGTTCTCGCTCTACGCCGACGACACGTATCTCGGCGCGTTTTCCACCACAAGCACCGGCGGCCGCTGGGTTACGCTGTCGCAGGACGTCGCGCTGGCACAGGGCGTCCACACGCTCCGGCTCGCGTTTGAGACCTCCGGCATCGACGTCAACTGGCTGCGGTTCCAGCGCCGGGGCGGAGCCGTGCCGGACACCGCGGCGCTGAGCGCCGCCATCGCACAGGCGGAGAGCATCGACTTGAGCGAATTCCCGCTCTCCAAGCGAGAGACGTTTGTGCCTGTGCTGACAGAGGCGAAGGCCGTCGCGGCCGACCCGGTCGGGCAGCAGGAAGTCGACGAGATGACGGTCGCGCTGCTCGCCGCCGTCGAGCGGATGCAGAGCGGACTGCCTGTCAACCAGCCGCCGAAAAACAGCGAGACATCCTTCAACGCTGACGGGAAGCAGGTCGTGCGCGTCCGCGCCCACGAATTCCCGTGGATCTGGGCCCAGAGCGGCGATTTCCGCTATGAGGGCTCCGCGCCCAACTACAACGCGGGCTATATCTCGACAGGGGACGCCTTCTACCTCGGCGCCGTCGACCTGACGGGGCTGGAAGAGATCAGAGTAAACTACGCGAACGGCAACACAAGCTCCAACCAGTATCAGCCGTCCGTCAATCTGCAGTTCTACACAGAGGCGGCCTTTGACGGCGAGCCCGTGCAGCGCTCCACACACGCGAACAGCACGTACCGGTACAGCGATGTTTACAGCGGCGGTTCGTTTGCCTTCGGCAATCAGATTGCCGGGATCAACTTCCTGCACAAAAAAGCGGCCAGCTGGACCACATACGGCGACGCCAGTACCGCCGGAAACATCAACGCGCCGGGGACCCACACAGGTATGACGAACTACTGGGAGATCGGCGTCAAAACCTTCCTGAACCGCACCCTGGCCTCCGGCGTGCAAAACGTCTACATGTACCTGCTTGAGGGCGGCCTCAATTTGCGGTATGTGGATCTGATCTACGACACGGTCACGGCTTCGTTTGACTGGAATTACGAGGCTGCGCCGGCCGCGCCGGCCCCCGTCGCGCTCGCGAAAGGGACGGCCCTGGGTGCCCGGCTTCCGGCGGTGCCGGAGAGAACGGGCTACCAGTTTGCGGGTTGGCGGACGGCGGACGGCCTCGCGGTGCAGGCGGATACCCCCATCGGCGGCAGCGTCACCCTTTACGCGCAGTGGCGTGCGGAGATCTCCCTGGCCATCCGGGTGACAGACGACGGTACGGCGTTGGCCGAGGCTGCGTTGTTAAACCGCGGCGAGACCGGTCGGACGCTTGTTTTGCTCCTTGCGGCCTATGACGGCGCGGAGCGGCTGGTGAGCGTTCAGACACAGACCGAGACAGCGCCGGCAGGCCTCTGGACAGAGCTCTCCGTGCCGCTGGCGCTCCCCCCCGCCACGGCGTATATGAAGGCATTTCTCTGGGAGGACGGGGTGTTCCCGCTCTTGCCCGACGAGAAGCTTCTGGTGCCGTAAGCGCGCATGACATGAAAGAAGACCCCTGAAGGGGCTCGTAACGGGGCCGCCCGCCGCGCGTATGGCGCTGTGGGCGGCCCCGTTTTTGAGAGCGCGCCATGCGCTGACGCGGCGGCCGTCAACGCCGCCGCGTCAGCAGCAGAGAGGAGTGGATGACCACTGCGACGGAGCCTGCGTTGTGCACCAGCGCGCCTGTGACGGGGTTCAGGAGTCCGGCGGCGGCCAGGGCGACGGCGGTAAAGTTTAAGAGCATGGCCAGGGCCAAATTGACGTAAATGGTCCGCATGACCCGTTTGGAGAGCCGCAGCAGCTCCGGGATCTCTTTGATGTCGTCCCTCACAAGGGCGATGTCGGCGGCTTCGAGGGCGATATCGCTGCCCACGCCGCCCATCGCGATGCCGACGTGCGCGGCCTTCAACGCGGGGGCGTCGTTGACGCCGTCGCCCACCATACAGACAGGTTCGCCCCGCGTTTGGTACTGCCGGATGACGGTCAGTTTGTCCTCCGGCAGGCAGTCGGCCCGCACCTCTGCGATGCCGGCCAGGCCGGCGATGTGGGCGGCCGCCTGCGGCGCGTCGCCCGTCAGCAGGACGACGTCGGCGCCCGCGGCCCGGAGGGCTCCGACAGTGTCGGCGGCGTCCGGCCGGAGCGTGTCGGACAGGACAAGAAAACCCAGCGTCTCGCGCTCCGCCGTGACATAGATCACGGTGGCGCCGTCCGCCTTGGCCCGCTCGGTCTCCCGGACAAACGGCGCCGGCAGGGTGAGCCCCCGCTCCGCCAGCCAGTTCTCGCCTCCCGCGTACACGGTCTGTCCTCGGATCTCGGCTGTGACGCCGCGCCCGGGGATCAAGCGAAAGAAATCCGGTTCGATGGGGGCGCGGTCACACACCCGTCGCCAATGGGCGACGACGGCCTTCCCCAGCGGGTGTTCGGAGCGAAGCTCCGCACTGGCCGTGAGAGACAGCAGGGCGATTTCATCCAGATCCGGGCGACAGCTTCGCACCCGGATGACGGCGGGTTTTCCGTATGTCAGTGTGCCGGTCTTGTCAAACGCGATCCGCTTGACCCCGGCCAGACGCTCCAGCGCGTCGCCTTGGCTGATGAGAATCCCGCGTCTGGTCGCGTGGCCAATGCCGGCCATGATGGCGGTCGGTGTTGCCAGCACCAGGGCGCAGGGACAAAACACGACAAGAATCGTGACGGCTCGGATGGCCTCGCCGGTCACGGGCCAGACGACGGCGGCGGCGATCAGCGCCGCGGCGACGATCCATGTCGCCCACCGGTCGGCCAGGCCGACGATGCGCGCCCTCCCCGCGTCCGCCGAAGCCACAAGGCGGATCATCCGCTGCAGAGAGCTGTCCTCGCCCACCTTCTGTGCCGTCATGTCAAATGTGCCGAACTGATTCACGGTTCCGCTCTGTACCGCATCGCCCGTGCTCTTGTCAACCGGAAGAGATTCGCCGGTCATCACGGACTGGTCGACGGAGGTCTGCCCCCAGGTGATCACGCCGTCCACCGCGACGGTCTCGCCAGCCAGCACCCGGAGCGTATCGCCGACCTTTACCTCGGCCGCCGGCACAATGTGTTCTCCGTCGCGGCGCACGACACGCGCCGTGACGGGGGTCAGGCGCACCAATTTTTCGAGACCGGCCCGTGCCTTGGCCACGGTCCGGTCCTCAAGATACGAGCCGAGGAGCATGATGAACGCCACCTCCCCGGCGGCAAAGATTTCGCCGATGACGATGGAGGCGGCTAGCGCCAGAGAGACGAGAACGTCGGCCTTCACATCCCCCCGAGTCACGAGCCCCACCGATGCGCTCCAGACGATCGGGAGACCGCAAAGAAGTACGGCCACCCACGCGGCGTCGATCGAAAATGGAATAATATGTAAGAAACTGACGACCAGCGCCGGCAGGGAGAGAACGAGACAGAGCAGCGTTCGTTTTTCGCCGTCTTTCCAAAAAGCCATTGTGCCATACCCGCCTTCCACAATACCAATAGGGGTATACATATACCACAAACAGCATTATACCCTATAGGGTATAATGCTGTCAATAGGGCGCTTCTCATCGCGCCGCGCGCGGGCGTGCTCACGCGCAAGTTCCACTCAGCACTCATAACTCAGCACTTGACGTGGATGACGTGCACGACGTGCACGTCATCCACGTCTACGTCATGCGCGCAAAGTGTTCCACGGCCTTGGCAAAGTCCGCGATGGTCCTGTCCGCGTCGCCGTGCTCAATGCCTTCCCGGACACAGTGGTGCAGATGCCCTTCCAGAATGGCCTGCCCAACCTTGTGCAGCGCGGCCTTGGCCGCGTGGATCTGAATCAGGATGTCCTCACAGGGGACATCCTCGTCGACCGTCTTATCAATTGCCTTTATCTGTCCCATAATTTTCCCCAGTCGTCGGTGCAGATTGTCGGCATCCATGCACTGTCGCATGCCAGCGCCTCCTTCATACATATAGGGGTATATACATCATATCATCTCCGCCGCTGCCGTGTCAATGCGCCGTCATAGGAATTTTGAAAAACGCCGCGCAAACCCTTGACAAAATGCGAAAATTTGAGTATTATATAGAAGAGGGCAGTTAGCAGATACTAATTGTCTGTTTGTTTACCGGCATAGTTATTTAATGCTAACTTCAGACGGGATGGGAAGACAGAATATGATGCCTTTGACACTGACAAAGATCGGGGAGGAAAACGCAATTAAAAGGGTAGGCGGGAGGACGGAGACCAGGAAATTTCTTGAAAATCTCGGCTTTGTGCCGGGCAGCCAAATCAAGGTGATTACGGAGATCAGCGGCAATGTGATTGTCAACATCAAAGAGTCACGCGTGGCCATCAGTCGTGAAATGGCCAGCAAGATCATGGTCTGATAAGGGGGAACGTGACATGCAAACACTGAGGGAGACCAAACCAGGCCGCAGCGTGCGGGTGGCCAAGGTCGGAGGCGCCGGCCCCGTCAAACGGCGCGTCATGGAGATGGGAATCACAAAGGGTGTGGACGTCTATGTCCGCAAAGTGGCCCCGTTGGGGGACCCGATTGAGGTGACGGTCAGGGGTTACGAACTCTCCCTGCGTAAGGCGGATGCCGAGTTGATAGAAGTGGAATGAAGGGGATCTAACCAGTAGAGGAGCGGAGCATCTCGGTATTTTATGGACAAGCAGTGTGTCCGCTTGCAAGGAGGAAGAATGACAATGGCAGTCAAAATCGCTTTGGCCGGCAATCCAAACAGCGGCAAAACGACGTTGTTTAACGCGCTGACGGGCGCCAATCAATTTGTGGGCAACTGGCCCGGTGTCACGGTGGAGAAGAAAGAAGGCAGGCTGAAAAACCATAAAGATGTGATCATCACAGATCTGCCCGGTATCTATTCACTCTCTCCGTATACATTGGAGGAGGTGGTGGCCCGCAATTATCTGATCGATGAGCGCCCGGACGCCATCTTGAACATCATCGACGGCACCAACCTAGAACGCAACCTCTTTCTGACTACGCAGCTCACCGAATTGGGCATCCCAGTGGTGGTGGCGGTCAACATGATGGATGTAGTCACAAAGAGCGGCGACACGCTCCACACCAAACAGTTGGCGGAGGAGCTCGGATGCCAGGTCATGGAGATCTCGGCGCTGAAGGGGACCGGCGTCATGGAAGCTGCGCAGGCGGCCGTGAACGCGGCGGGCCGCGTCAAGACCGTCCCTCGGCACAGTTTTTCCGGCAGCGTGGAGCACGCGCTGGCGCACATAGAGGAGGCCGTGCTGCATAGCCTGCCGGAGGAGCAGCAGCGCTGGTACGCCATCAAGCTCTTTGAGCGGGACGAAAAAATCGTCGCCAAACTGGGGTTCACCAAGGAGCAGCTCACGCACATCGAGGGCGACGTCGAGGCCTGCGAGGCGGAGTTGGACGACGACAGCGAGAGCATCATCACCTCGGAGCGTTACGCGTATATCGACTCCATCATTAAGGACTGTATCAAGGTCAAGAACAAGGGGCGGCTCAGCATCTCCGACAAGATCGACCGGGTGGTGACCAACCGCTGGCTGGCGCTGCCGATCTTTGCGGCGGTCATGTTTGTCGTGTATTTTGTCTCGGTCACCTCGGTGGGCACCCTGGTCACCGACTGGGCCAACGACGGCGTGTTCGGCGAGGGGTGGAACCTGTTTGGCACGGAGGTGTGGGTGCCGGGCGTGCCCGTGCTGCTGGGGGATTTCCTTGAGGCGATCCACTGCGCCGAATGGCTGCAGGGGCTGATTTTAGACGGCATTGTCGCGGGCGTGGGCGCGGTGCTCGGCTTTGTGCCGCAGATGCTCATCCTGTTCATCTTTCTCGCCTTCCTCGAAGCTTGCGGGTATATGGCGCGCATCGCGTTCATTATGGACAGAATCTTCCGCCGCTTTGGGCTGTCGGGGAAATCCTTTATTCCGATCCTCATCGGCACGGGCTGCGGCGTACCCGGCATCATGGCCTCCCGGACGATTGAAAGCGAGCGCGACCGACGGATGACGGTCATGACCACCACCTTCATCCCCTGCAGCGCCAAGCTGCCCATCATCGCACTGATCGCGGGCGCGGTCTTCGGCGGCGCGTGGTGGGTGGCGTACAGCGCTTACTTCATCGGGATGGCGGCTATCATCTGCTCCGGTGTGATTTTGAAGAAAACAAAACTGTTTGCGGGCGATGTCTCGCCCTTTGTCATGGAACTGCCCGCCTACCACTGGCCCACGGTGGGCAACATCCTGCGCAGTATGTGGGAGCGCGGTTGGTCGTTTATCAAAAAGGCGGGGACCATCATCTTGTTGGCCACCGTGTTTGTCTGGTTCACCTCCAGCTTCGGCTGGACGGACGGTGCCTTCGGCATGGTGGATATGTCCGACAGCGTTCTCGCCCATATGGGCTCCGGCATTGCGTGGCTCTTTGCGCCCCTGGGCTGGGGGGAGTGGAAGGCGGCCGTCGCCGCCATCACCGGTCTCATCGCGAAGGAAAATGTGGTGGGCACTTTCGGCATCCTGTACGGCTTTGCCGAGGTGGCGGAGGACGGTGCGGAGGTTTGGGGCGCGCTGGCCGCCAGCTTTACCACCCTGGCCGCCTATTCTTTCCTCGTGTTCAACCTGCTGTGCGCGCCCTGTTTCGCGGCGATGGGCGCGATCAAACGGGAGATGAACAACCTAAAATGGTTCTGGGTCGCCATCGGCTATCAGTGCGGTTTGGCTTACATCGTATCCCTGTGTGTCTACCAGTTCGGGCTGCTGTTTTCGGCGCGCAGTTTCGGCGTCGGGACGGTGGCGGCGCTGCTGCTGTTGGCGGGTTTCCTGTTCTTGCTGCTGCGCCCCGCCCCCAAGAAGAACTTGTCACGCTGGGGTGCACTTGGCGCGCAGGCGTAGCGATTGGTTGTGTTGTAAATCCATTCTTTGTCCGCCTGCGCCCAAAAGGCGGACGCCGTATGGGAGGGACATGCATGCTCACAGTACTGGCGGAGAACCTCGGTACAATTTTAGTGGGGCTTGTTGTGTTGGGCATCCTCGCGGCGATTGTCGCGAAGTTGATCCGAGACAAGCGAAAGGGAAAGTGCGTCGGCTGCGACTGCGGCTGTGGAGATCCCGTCTGTCGTACCAAGGATCCCACCTCGTAAAGTGTTCAAGCCGTCAAGAGGCGGCCGAAATTTTTGACACCTAACCGTTTATGAGCAGATCGGGCTGATTATGTAAAAAGCAAAAGCGTCGTTTTTGTACAGGAAAACGACGCTTTTTGATAGCTTTGAAAAGGTATACCTTTTCAAACGTGTATTTCAAAGGCTAACACTTTTATTGTATTGCATGTAATTCGCAAAGTCAAGGGCTCGATACAACATTTTTTGTACGTTTCGACCGAAACGCACAAGCTAAATTGTCGGAAACGGCAATTCCCAAAAGGTATAGCATGATAGGCCATGCGGAAACCGCCGAAAGGGCTGTGCTCAGTGGGTTTGTGCGGGTTGGTTGGGTATGTCTGGAAGTGGTCGGCCGCTTTGTGTGCAGAGAATGCGGCCGCCTGCGGGACCGTTCGTGCAAGCGGTTTCGTCTCGGGCGTACTGTCCGCCGCGTTCGCAGCGGACTGCTGACCGGGCCTTTTGCGTGCCGTTTCACAAAGGGGGAAAGAAGACAGAAGTTTTTCAAAAATTTACAATTTTTGTTGACAAAACCAAGGAATTATGTTACAATAATCACAGTATGTATGTGCGTATGTGTCTATGAAGTTTCGCAATCTTATGAGGGACTGAAAGGGGAGAATGTAAAGGTGAGGTACAGATTCAAGGCGCTGGCGATCCTTTTGGCGGTGGTCATGGTGCTTGGGCCTACCGGCCCAACTGTCGTTTTCGCGGCTGACACGACGGCCTATTTCACGTATACCGCCATGGGAGACGGCCTGCATCAGTTCAATTTCACCGGAAGTTGGACGACGGCTTCGACTGCCGCGGATGCTTGGACGGATTACGAGGGCGCCAGCTACACGTTCAAGTTCTATGGCAAACAGGCGCTGATTTATGGTACGGTGGCGCCGAGCCACGGCAGCATAGCCGTGTCGATAGACGGCGGCGAGTCCGTCGCCACAAGCCAGTACGCGGCCAGCCGTCAGGCCAACCAACTGTGCTACGAGAGCCCCGCCCTCAGCGAGGGCCTTCACGAGCTCACGGTGACGAGCCTCGGAGTTTCCACCGTTTACCGGATCGGCGTCGTACAGTCGGAGGACGCGGCCTTCGCGAGTGCGTTCTACAGCCTGCATATCCCAGTAAACGTTTCAGCCGATCTCGCGCTTCCGGCGGCTGTCGCGGGCACGGCGGTTTCGTGGCAGTCGCTGGTGCCCTCTTACATAGCCGACGACGGCCGCATCCTGGGGACAGGCGCGGCGAGTCTCAAAGCTAGCGCGGTTCGTGGAGACGCGGCCTTTGAGCGCGTCTTTGCTTTCAACATTGTCGAGCCGGTGGATTTGAGCGGCTACCTGGATAGGCCAATCCCGTACCCAGGCAGCGTCAGAACCTCGGCGGCGGCCAGTTCCTATGAGGGCAGCGGTACGCAGCCGGCGAACGCCATTGACGACAGTACGACCACCTACTGGCACTCGCGCTGGTCGTCTCCCGCCGGCCGCGCCCCGCATACCCTCACGGTCACGCTCTCTGACACGCTTCCGGTAAAGGGCGTCACTTATCTCCCGCGCAACGACAGCGGCAGCGGCTGGGAGAACGGCAGCGCCACCGCCGGTTACATCGCGGTTTCGACGACCGGCGCCGAGGACGATTTTACCAAAGTCGTCGACTTCACCCGGGTATCCAGCAGAGACAAGACCACAATCGCGTTCCCGGAAACCGTCCTGGCCAACTATGTGCGGCTCGTGGTGACGGTGGCCAACGACAACGGCAGCTTCAACGGCAATTTCGCCAACTGCGCCGATTTCGGCATCTTAAAACCCGCCCGGACGATCGCGGAGCGCGTGTCTCTTTACGCGGCTGACATACTCGCCCAGTTGAGCGCCGAGACCAAGGGGATCACAAAAGGTACGTATCCGCTTTCGGCGCAGATCACAGCGGAATTCGCGATCAACCGGATCGTCGCCGCCGTGACGGACGCAGGCGCCGTCCAGTCTGTCGCCGACATCGACACGGCGGCCGCGCAATTCTACGACAGCTTCTACGGCCACAGCAAAGAGGAGCTATTGACGCTGATCGACGCCGCGGAGGCGGCGCTCGGCGCGCATGCGGTCGGCGGCGCGGAGGGCGACGTGACCCAGGAGACGCGTGACGCGCTGGCCGGCGCCGTCGCGCAGGCGCGGGGCGTGGCGCAGGACGGGACAAAGCTTGCCATCCACGACGAATACCTCACACTTTCGTGGGCGATCGAGGCCTTCAACAACAGGATCATCTCCGCCTTCCCCGAGATCACAGGCAGTATCGGGTGGAACAAGGCCACGCTCCCGGCGAGGGCCCGCGAATCGTTTACGAACCTCGAGTGGACAGGCAAAACGTCGGGTTCGATTGAAAACAGCAAGGTGTTTGATGTGAACCGTGAGCCGGCTCACGCCGACCTGATACCGTATCAGTCTGAGGAAGCCGCCGTGGCAGGCTCGCGCGCGTATGACAAGACGGGGTCTGTGTTCTATCAGGCGCTCACCACCCCGACCGATCTTGACCCGGAACAGTCCAACTGGACGTTCAGCGTCGTGCCATCGCTCACGCCGAACTTCTCGGCGGCGGACAATGTGATCGCCAAACCGGTTGTGCAGGATCCGCTGAACCTCGGCCACCCGATCGTTGACTTTTACAAGACGGATTATGACGCGTCCAAGTGGAACAGGATCGCCGTGCCGGGCAGTTGGCAGACGCAGGGCGTCGGCGCCGACGGCAAGCCCTATGCCGGTTATTACGACCCGACGTTTGGCTACGACGCGCCTTTCTACACAAATACCAACATGCCGACCGGCGTCACCTTCCGCGGGACGTCTTATCAGATCTGGCCCAACAACCACAGCAACATACCGCTGGCCCCGAACGGCGGGAGCGCCGGCAATCCCAACAACTACAACCCCGTGGGCTTCTACCGCCGGTATTTCAGCGTCGACCCCGCGTGGATCGAAGACGGCTACAAGGTGTTTCTCTCGTTCCAGGGCGTTGAGTCGGCCTACTACGTGTATATCAACGGCGTTGAGGTGGGTTATCACGAGGACAGCCACACGCCGGGCGAGTTCGACGTCACCGATCTCCTGAACGCCGATGGCAGCCCCAATCTGCTTGCCGTGAAGGTTTTCCGGTGGTCGGACGGCAGTTGGATGGAAGATCAGGACTTCATCCGCCTGGGCGGGATCTTCCGCGACGTATTCCTCATGGCGTCGCCGCCGGCGCATATCCGCGACTACAAAGTCGATACGACGTTCGACAGTTCCTACACGGACGCCACGCTGACGCTCAAGACGACGGTCAAAAACTATTCGGGCGCGGCGACAGGCAGTCTGGCCGTGGCCGCGAAGGTCATCGATCCCTATGGGCAGGACATTCTGGCGCGGACGTCGCTGAAATTTGACGTGGGCGCCGTCAGCGCGCAGGGGGAGGTCTCCGTCTCCGGCTCGGTCCTCGTCGAGAACCCGCACAAGTGGTTCCCTGAAGATCCGTATCTCTATACGCTTGTCGTCACGCTTTACGACAAAGAGACGATGAAGCCCCTCGAATATCTCAGTCAGGAACTGGGGTTTAGGCAGATCACCTTCCGCCAGGCCGACGGTGTCACATCTGATATCGTCAGGCTGAACGGTGTGAAGATCATGTTCAGGGGCGTCAACAGGCACGACACGTCGCCCTACGGCGGGCACTACGTCAGCCCGACGGAGTACGAGGCCGACCTCAAAATCATGAAGCGGAACAACATCAACACCATTCGCACGGCTCACTATCCAAATGACTCGTATCTGTACTGGCTGGCCGACAAATATGGCATCATGGTCATCGCCGAGGCCAACGTCGAGCGGCACGGCGGCGACGACGGCAACAACGCCGGTACGAGCGCGACCGCCGGGAACTCGGTGTTTACGAACGACAGGTTCACCGACGCCATCATCGCGCGCAACGCCAACAATGTCCACCGCTTGAAGAACTACCCGTCCGTCGTGATGTATTCGGTCGGCAATGAGACGGGTTCGCACCCGCGCTGGAACGACGTTGTGGCGGAGGTCCGCAAGATAGACCCGGGCAAACCGTGGCACAACGAGGGCATGCGCAACTACGCGTCGGGCAACAACTACGGTACGGCGGCCAATGCCGAAAGCCGTGTGGACGTCTACTCGACGATGTACGCCGGTGTGGGCACCAACGCGGGCAACACGGCCGGTGTCCGCCTGCCCTATATCCAGTGCGAATACGCCCACGCGATGGGCAACTCGGTCGGCAATCTGAAGGAATACTGGGACAGTTACCGCGGGTACGCGCTGTCGCAGGGCGGCTGCATCTGGGATTACGTGGACCAGGCCGTCTGGACGTTGGTCCCCGCGAGTTACAATCTGCCCGAGTCCGGTCCGATTCGTATCAACGGTCAAACGACGACGAACGTCACCAGTAACCTGTTTTATGTGGACGAAGAGTACGGCAGGGTGCTCAAGCCCGGCGCGGGCGTGCTGTACAACGACCCGGTCTTCAACAATAAGATTTCGGGCCGTCAGCCGTTTTCCATCGAGCTTTGGGCCAGACCGCAGGACATTTTGACGAACAAAGTCCTCGTCGCCAAGGGCGACACCCAAGTTGCCATCAAGACCGGGACCATCAACAACCAGACGGTGTTTGAGTTCTATGTGTACAACGCCGGCGGGTGGCTTTCGGCTTCGGCCCCTGTGCCGACTGACTTCAACAACGGTGTCATGCATCATATTGTCGGCACCTTCGACGGTTCGACGCTGAGATTGCATTACGACGGCCGCGAAATCGCCGCCAAGACGATCGACGCGACCGCCGGCATATCGACCAACAGCTACCCGTTCGGCGTCGGGCGCGACGCGCAGAGCGGCGGTTCCCGCGATTCGGTTTCGTATATCGCGGGGGCCAGGGTGTTCACGCGTGTGCTCACGCAGGACGAGATCACCGCCGGCGCGGACAGCCGCCGGCCGAGCGACCCGTGCCCGGCCGACGACGCGAGCGTGATCCTCTGGGCCGACTACACCAAGGGCGACTTACAGGAAGTCCCCGCCAGCGCCTACATGAACGATATTTTCAAAAACGGCATGTACCTCGGCTACGGCGGCGACTGGGGCGAGGGCAACACCGACAACAGCTTCTGTGCCAATGGCATCATCACGGCCACCCGCGAACCGGAGCCGGAGATGCAGGAAGTGAAGAAGGTCTATCAGGAGATCAACTTCACGGCCGGCGACAGCGACCTCCGCGGCGGCGTCGTAAACGTCCGCAATGAAATGATGGGGCTGAACGCCAATGTCTACGATTACGTGTGGCGGCTGACCGAGGACGGCGCCGTCATAGCCTCCGGCACGGTTGAAAACGTTCCCGATATGCCCGTTTACAAACAGATGGGTACCATACGGGACATCCCGACCGTCGCGATGGAGATTCCATATCTTGAGAGCCTGCCCGAAGCGCCGAAAGCGGGGGCGGAATACCACCTGACGATCCAGGCCGTCCGTAAAGACGCGCCCATATGGGCGGATGCATCGCCTGAGCAGGCGGATGCACGGCACGTCATGGCGGAAGAACAGTTCAAAGTCCCTGTCGACACGGGCAAGATCGCCGCGCTGAGGCTCGACGCCGCGCCCGCCGCGCTCTCTGTCGCAAACGGAGACAGCCTCACTGTCTCGGGCGATGATTTCAGCGTCACGTTTGACAAAGCCACGGGTTTTATCACTGATTATTCGGCGGGCGGCCGGACGCTCCTGACCCAGGGCCCTGTCCCGCAGTTCTGGCGCGCGACGATGAACAACGACAACGTGTCCAGCAACAACTGGACCAATGTCGACCAGAATCTGCCCGCGCTGCAGTCGCTGACTGTGACCGGATCCAATGACGGATGGGTGCAGACCGTCAGCGTGTCTTACAACCTGACCGCTGTCAACGCATCCACCTACCTCAACATGACGTATACCGTATATTTCAACGGCGCAATCAGAATTGACACGGCGCTGCGCACATCCGACACGAGCCAGCTCCTGCGTTTCGGGGCCGACCTGCGTATGCCGGCGGCGTTCGAGAACGTCGAATGGCTGACGCGCGGTCCGCGCGAGAATCTCAACGACAGGCAGACCGGCGCTTTTGTCGGGCGCTATCGGACCACGGTCACGGACAATCTCTGGAATTACATCGATCCGCAGGACACGGGCACCCACGAGGACACCCGCTGGATGGCCGTGACCGACGACGCTGGCGCGGGGCTGCTTGTTACCGCGACGGGCGAAAAGCTCTTTGAGGCCAACGCACTGCACTATACCTGGCGTATGCTGGGAAGCCAGCGCCACATCTACCAGATAAACCCCGTCAGCGATACGATCCTGGGCGTCAGTTACGGCTCGCGGGGTACGGGCGGCGCGTCGTGCGGGCCCGCCACGCTTTCGCAGTACACGTTACAGGCGGGCAACATATCCTATAGCTATACACTGCTGCCCATCGCCGGGGACGAGGCGGATCTTGGCAGCGTCGCCCTGCAATACCGAGGCGACTTCGAGTACGTGCTGTCTGATTGCGCCATCCATGGCGTAACGGTAGACGGGACGTCCGTCTCCGCTTCCTTCTCCGTCGGAGACGACAGCCCGGCGTTCGAATCGGCGCGCCTCGTCGTCGCTGTTTATGGTGAAGACGGCCGGCTGGCCGCGCTGAAGTGGTCCGACGTCGAGATAACCGGCGCCGGAACGTATGCAACAGCATACACGCTGGACGCGCCCTTGGCGCTCGGCGATACGCTGAAGGTATTCGCATTTACATCGGACTCCTACGAACCTCTCTGCGACGCGTACACGCTGGCGGGATAGGCCGGCGAGGGTCGTACCGCGTAAGCGGTGGGCGCGGTCATATGAACCAAATGACGCCAAGAAGAGAAGCGGGCGGGGGGGGGGGCGCGGGGGCGGCGGACCAAAAAAAATGCGCACCCACATACAGACGGCAAAAAAAAAACACTTGTTG
>JAISCT010000010.1 GCA_031265355.1 Oscillospiraceae bacterium
CGGCGACAAGCGGCAGCGTGCCGGCGGACAGCCGGGAATACCCGAAGCACACGGACGTGACGGTGCTGGGGAACGAGAAGGGCCTCGCGGCGGCCGGCAGGGAGTTTACGGGCTGGTCGGCAAACGCGGAGTCGGACACGGCGGCGTACACGGCGGGCGCGCAAATCGAGGACATCACGGCGGATGTGAATCTGTACGCGGTGTTCAGCGGCGACGAGGCGCGGCACACGGTGACCTACGATCTGAACCTGCCGAGTGGGGCGGAGAAGAAGAGCGGAAATGTGCCGGCGGCGACGAGCCACCTGCGCCACACGACGGCGACGCTGGCGACGCCGGCAGCGGACCTCACGGTACTGGGGTACGACTTCGGCGGCTGGACACGGAAGCCGGGCCCAACAGCGGCGGTCACGGAGATAGCGAACATCACGGCGGACGAGACGGTATATGCGATTTGGAACGGCGTGCCGATTTTACCCGGCGAGCCCGGTGAGCCGAGCGATCCCGGTGAACCCGGCGGGCCGAGCGGACCGAGTGACCCCGGAGACCCGAGCAACCCGGACGCGCCTTTCATGTACACGGTGACCTATCACAAAGGCGACGCGGACGGCGGGACAGTGCCGGCGGCGGTGGAGTACCGGAAGCATGAGGACGTGCCTGTGTCCAGGAACACGGGCGGGCTGTTCAAATACGAAAGAGACATGGCCGGGTGGTCGACGAGTGTAAACGGCAGCGCAGCGTATCTGGCGAATGGCGAGAGCCGGATCATGGACATCTCGGCGAACTATGAGCTGTACCCGGCGTGGGAGGCAGCCCGGAACGCCTTCTACATCACCTACGACGCGAAGAGCCTAGACGGCGGGAAGGTCACACCGGAACACCCGACGACATTCACCGCCGACGACCTGCCCGTCAGTATCCCCGCCGCGAATCGCAACGGATACAACTTCGTCGGCTGGTACCTGGACGCGGAGCTCAGCACACAACTGGGAACAGACGGTAATCTGTGGCAGATCACAATGACAGGCGACAAAGTCCTCTATGCGAAGTGGCGCGTCATCCCGAACAGCGGTGATCCCGACGACGACACTGTCGGCGCCGGCAACGACGAGACGCCGCTGGTATCCTTCGAGGGCGCGCATATCCCATACATTTTCGGATACGCCGACGGGACAGTACGTCCGGACAGAAACATCACCCGCGCCGAGGTGGCCATGATCTTCTTCAGGCTGCTGGCGGACGATGAAAAAACAGTGTCGCGTGTCTCGAACTTCCCAGACGTCCGGAGCGACGTGTGGTACGCGCAGGCGGTGGCCTACCTAGAGAGCCTCGGCGTCCTGCTGGGGTACCCGGACGGCACATTCAAGCCCGACCGGTCGATCAGCAGAGCGGAGTTCGCCGCCATCTCGGCCCGCTTCAGCGCACTGGACGGCACGACCGAGAACGCGTTCAGCGACGTTTCGTCCACACACTGGGCGCTCAGCTACATCAACAGCGCGGCGACGCACGGCGGCTGGGTCCAGGGCTTCCCGGACGGCACCTTCCGGCCGGACGAGTGGATAACCAGAGCTCAGGTCGTGACGGTGATCAACCGCATGCTGCAGCGCATCCTCCACACGGAGGATATCCCGGAAGGCATCGCGACATTCACCGACCTGCCGAGGGCCCACTGGGCCTACGCAGACATCGTAGAGGCCTCCACGGACCACGACCGCTACAACGTCGCCGTCCGGCCGGACGGCAGCGAAATCTGGACCGCCAAGGCGGCCGCCACAAGCGAAGAGGCGCAGCCCGCCGCCTAAATAGATTCCAAACATAAGCAAAAGGACCGCTCCCGCAACCGGGAGCGGTCCTTTTGCCGTACGGCGCACTTCATCAGCGCCTGCGCATGTGGTTGTAAATGGTATCCGAGACCGTCGAAACAGATAAAAAAAGACGTCAAACATCGTTGACTTTGAGGATAATTTGGAATAAAATAAGTGCGCCTGAGGTCGCTCTTTGAGAAGAGGGCGGATAAGGGCCTGGGGTTGAGCGGCTCGATGTTCTTCCCCCGGAAAAGGCGACCGCTTTGTGTGCAGACAAGGCGGCTACCGGTGAGGCTGTCCGTGCAAACGGCCCTGCCCCCGGGGCGGTCCGTCGCGCCGCCGGGCGTACGGAGCCGCCGTGGTTTGTCACAGGCGGAAAACGCTAAAACGTAGCAGCAGAGGCGCGTGCCCCGCAAAGGGACCGTTCGGTATATATGGTATGGCGCCATATACAGAGAACGACCAAAGACAGCGCAAGGTCAACCGGAAAATTGATGGGAGAAAGGAAAGTGACTGTTGTGATGAAAAAAGCGATATCTATGGTCGTTGTTGTCGCTGTGCTCATGTCTTCCGCACCGGCGATTACAACACTGTACAGCGAAGCCCCCGCCGCCTTCGCAGCGAGCGAAGAGAGCGTCCAGGCGACCGTCCTGCAAGCGGCAGGCGCCGCCGGACGCCGGGAAATCGACTTTGACGAAGGCTGGACATTCGCGTTGGCGACCCCCTATACGACATTCCCGAGCAATGTGACGTCCACGAACGCGCAAAGGAGATATTTGGTTAACCACGGCTTGCCGGACCCGGCGGGGTATCTCACCGAAGACCTCATCAGGCCGGATTATGACGACAGCGGCTGGCGCACCGTAAAAATTCCTCATGATTACGCGATCGAGGGAAACAGGACAACCGGCGTAGCCGGCAGTGTGGGCAATCTGCACAGCGGCATCGGCTGGTACAGAAAGACATTTACGGCGTCCGAGGCCATCGAAGCGAACCGCGAGCGCGTGCTGATCGAGTTCGAGGGTGTGTATCACAACAGCTATGTATGGCTGAACGGCGTATTGATCGGCAATTACTACAATGGTTATACCGGCTTTGCCTTTGACATCACAGACGATATCATCTACGGCGGCGCCGAAAATGTCCTTGTGGTCAAGGTCAACAGCGCGAGCCCGTCCGGCCGCTGGTACCACGGCGGGGGCATCATCCGCCCCGTAAACGTCATCGTGTCCGGGCCATTGTCTTTCGACCGGCACGGGGTCGTCCTCACGTCCCCGGATCTGAAAACCGCGTACACAAGTGACGGCGGCGCCAAACTTGACGTCAGAGGCGATTGGAGCAGTGTGGACGGCGGCTACGACGTCTATATGAGGACGACGGTGTATGACGCGGACGGAGCTCAGGTGGCACAGGGGCAAACCGCCGCCGCCGCCATCGCCGCCGCCGGCGCGCAGCAGTCCTTGACGCAGACGCTGGAGATCGCCGGCGTGCACCTGTGGTACCCGTGGAACCTCGGCGATCCGTACCTGTACGGCGTAAAGATCGAGCTGTATGCAAAGCCGCAGGGCCCAGGCGATTCGTACCGACTGTACGACGTGCTGGAGCAAGATTTCGGTTTCCGCTGGACTGCGTTGGAAGAGACGGATCTTCAAGACCCCTCAAAAGGCGGTTTTTACATCAACGGCGAGTACACCAAATTGAATGGCGTCAACATTCACAGCGATACCGGCGCGCTCGGCGCCGTGAGCAACCGAGACGCGTACGAACGCCAGCTGGAGCTCTTAATGGGCATGGGCGTAAACTTCTTGCGCACCGCCCATAACCCTGTTGCGAAAAGTATGATAGAATTGTGCAACGAAAAAGGCATCATGGTCATTGAAGAGGCCCATGACAGCTGGGGAGAGGCCAGGGCCACGTACGATTTCGGCGTCTTCTTCTGGGATGAAGTGCCCGGTGACTGGGCGGGCCTGAAACCAAACGGCTACGATGGCGCCAACCTTTCGGCAAGACTTGGGGTTACGTACCCCGGGGTCAAGTACACCTGGGGCGCTTGGGTCGTCCAGGAAATGGTGAGGCGGGATATCAACGAGCCCAGTATCGTCATATGGGATATGGGCAACGAGGTCAGGCAGGACAACCTCGGCGGAGGATATACCCAGGCGGATGTGGCGGCGGACGACGGAACCGGCGACAGAGCACTGCCCGGTTATGACCCGGTGAGAAGGGCGCCGGGTTGGTATGACGGCACGAAGTACGACGACGAGGCGGTTACGGGGCTGAATACCAATACGAGAAACGACGGCTACGACGCCTATACCATCGGCAACGCGACGATACCCGGCGTGCAGATCGATCTCTACACGGAGGGCGTGCGGCTGTGCGAGGACGCCAAGATCATCGACGACACCCGCTACATCATACAGACGTCGGACAACATGCGTTGGCCCAGAGCGGATGATCCGGACGACGATTGGACTTACCCGTACACCGGCGGAGACACCGGCCTATACGGCCGGTGGGGCTACATAAGCCGCTACCAGGGCGTCATGGGGCTGCAGTATTCCGCCAGCGACTCAAACGACGTTTTGTACAACAGATTTACCGGAGAGAATTACGTGGCTTTCTTCGAGTCGGAGACCAACGCGGCCGGAAGTAACAGAGGTCTCTACTTTGCGCCGAGAAGCGTATTTGCCGGCCAAAGTTCAGTGCCCGGTAAGTCCGGCTATTCGGGCTACATGAATGGCACCGGCGCCTACTGGAGCGGCGTGCCGATTATCTCGATCAAAAGGGACCGCGACCGCAAATACTTCCTGGGGTCGACCCTTTGGGCAGGCATGGATTATCTCGGAGAAGGGGGCGGCAAAGGAAGCAACTCCGGCGCTATCAATACCGCGGGATTCTTCAAGGACTATTACTACATGCAAAAAGCGTCGTGGATGTCCCCCGACACGGAAAAGTTCGTCTATATTATGCCTATAAACTGGAACGACCGTGTTCCCGGAGAGACGATGGACATCCGGGTCTACACCAACGTTCAGACGGCGGAGCTTTTCCTCAACGGAAAATCCATGGGCGTGAAGAGTTTTGATGTGAAGGAAACCAACTATGGCAAGCGGTACCTCGAAACATCCAATACGACCCGTGACGACACGTCCCGCGCGTACTGGAAAGAGCCCCTCGTTCCGGATCCAAACCCGGGCGGGTACATCAGCCCCGAGGGCGCCAAAGTCATAGAAGCCAGCGGGGATTCCAAAATACCGGAGGGCGCGCTTTACGGCGACCCCTACCTGACGTGGGAGGACTTTGTGTATGAACCCGGTGTTCTGGAGATAAAAGCCTACGACAGCCCCGCGCGCTACGCTGCGGACAAAGAGGCCAATGTGGTCGCCGCAGACAAGCTTGTGACTGCGGGCGCGCCGCACACCGTCAAGATGCACGCGTACAAGGACAAGACGGTCATGGCCGCCGACGGCGAGAGTCTGATTTATGTGGAGTGCGACATCGTCGACGAAAACGGCGACTTTGTCCCCGACGGCAAAAATCTGGTGGAGTTCTTTGTCAGCGGAGCGGCCGTCATTGCCGGCGTCGACAGCGGTGAAAATAACAGCTACAGCCTGACGTCGAAGTGGGGCAACGTGCAGGACAACACCCGGTCGCAGTACTATGCCGACACGGGAAAGGTACTGGTGATCCTGCAATCCGTCAAAGGGACGACGGGAGAAATACAGCTGATTGCCAAGTCCAAGGGCCTCCAGCCGAGCGTTATGAATTTCAGCGCCACGAAGGACGGAGCAGGCCAAGCACCGGCGCAGTATCAGATCCAGCCTGTTTTCGATGCTGTTTGGCGGAAGACTTTTGTAACACCGGCGGGCGTGGCGCTCACATTGCCGAGAGACGTGACGGTCAGCTACACAGACGCTGTGCTGGGTACGTACACAGTGACAAAGGCCGTCGATTGGGACGAGATCGACCCGACTTCCTTTGCGGCGCCGGGACTGTTTACCGTGAAAGGAACCGTCGATGGGATCGCCGAAAAGGCAATCGCAACAGTCTGCGTTGTGAGAGCGAATGAAAAGGGTGATATTTCCTCGAACGCATTTACAGGCGCGCAGATCATTCCCACCATTGCCGTAAACGCCATGTACCGCTGGGAGGACGTTCCCGAGGGGCATCCGCTGCGCGGCGGCGCCTTGGCGACGTCCAGCTTCGCCACCGGAAATCCCAATGTCATGCTGCAGGACAACGCATCAAACTGGCAAAACACCTACAGCGGAACGGGGAATTCATACCAGCTCAGCACGAGATTTACAGAGACCATCCCATACAGTCACGTGGAGTTCTACTGGGACAGCGGCAGGGTTTTCGACACGATTGACCTCACCTTCGTGACGTCTTCCGCCACGGCCACCGCCGCGGGTACGGACGTGCCGGGTGAGTTTGCCGTACAGTATTGGGATGGCGAGGAATGGAAAAATGTGGAAAACAAAACGGCAGATGTACCGACGGCGGGGACAAACAGAGTTGTCACCTTGAAATTTGACGCCGTATATGCCGACCGGGTGCGCGTGGGTATGGAAAACGCAACGCCTTGGAGCACCACCGGCGGCATGCGCATACGACGCGCCGTCGTTACCGGCTGGACGCTGGACGTCGCATCGATATCGGAGAGTGCCGATTACGAAATTTATGTCACATCGAAACCAGTGGAGGGTTCAGGTCTTTACGACCCCTCGTTTAGGATCGCGAACTTGCAAAATGTGCAGGCCTCCGTCACGGTTTTGTTGGCCGCCTATGATGCAAAGGGAAGGCTGCTTCAGGCGAAATCGTTTGCGCAACAAATTGGCGCCGATTCGAATGAGGAGATCTCCACTTCCATGGCGCTGGATGACGACGCGGCGGCATACAAGTTCTTCCTCTGGCAGGAGGGATATCTGCCGCTGACAGAAATTACATCCATGGATGCACTTCCGTAGCGGCATCGCGCCCAGATATTGTATTCAAGTCGGCTGTCGTCACTCTGCGAGTGACGACAGCCGATTCGTCGCCTGCTGGAGCAGCATGAAGAGAGACTGGTAGAGGAGCGGGTGGTCGCGGGTGAGCTGATCCTGAGAGAGAACGGGTCGCGGGGCGGCGCGCGGGAGATCGCGCAGCAGAGAGGACAGGCGCGCCTCCAGCAGCGCGCGGTCGGCGCTGACCAGCAGCGAAAAATGTTCGGAAGGCGCCGGGAAGAGCAGCTCGGCGTGCTCGCCATACCGGTCGTAAATGTGACGAAAGAGGATGTAGACGGCGTCGCCCAGATAGCCGGCCGCCGCTTCGATGAGTTCTTTTTGCCCCAATTGCCCCAGCAGCGCGAACAGCAGGCCGACCGAATTGATGAGGAGTTTTTTGTGCAGCACGGCGGAGACGCCGCTCCGCAGCCGGTTGTCTTTGTCGGCGGAGGCGTCGTGCAGGTCCTCGGCGTCGGGTTCGGCGCCGTCGCGCAGCATCGAACGCCCCAACAGGAAGTCGGCCGACACACCGTAGTAGTCACACGCGCGCACGACAAAGGCGAGGCCGGGCTCGCGCGCGCCCTTTTCGTAGTGAGAGAGGAGCGCCTGGGAGATGCCGAGATGCGAAGCGGCCAGGCGCTGGCTCACGCCCTTTTCCCGGCGCAGGAGTGCCAAGAGACGCGGAAAATTCTCAGACATAGGAAGTCTCCTTTTGTCGGCGCTTGCCCGGTCCGTGCGCGGGACAAGACCAAAATGGGGGCGCGCAAACACACAGAGTTCAGAAAGGGATCTTCTATACAGACAGTATATAACATTGTACGCGCAATGTCAAAGAATTTGCGCGAAAAACATCGAGGAAGAGCACGGCACAAGACAGTTGGCAGATAACGGAGGGGGTCTGCGCGGAGGTCGAAGTCGAATCTTTTGAGAGAACCGGAAAAATATTGCACCTGGGGCGACTTTGTGGTAAGATGAGTTCAAATAGGTGCCTCTAAATGGCGCCTGCTGACAAAAGAGCCGGTGCCGCGCCGAATGCGAAGCGGTTGGAGGCGCCCAAATCGAGGACAAACGACAGACGCCGCCGCGCTTCGCACGGTTTTGCGCCGCCTGGAGCGCCGGGTGCGGCGTCACGAAAGGAGTGTTTCGCCGTGGGGCAGTTGTCGATTATCATTGAGGGGTCGGCCCGCCATGTCCATGTGACGCGCGAGGATCTGGAGACCCTGTTTGGCGCCGGGTATCGCCTGCACAGCAAACGCGAACTCTCGCAGCCGGGGGAATTTCTGTCGGAGGAGAAGGTGCGTGTGGAGGGGCCCCGCGGGGCCATCGACCGCATTTCCATTTTGGGGCCGGAGCGCAAGGCCACGCAGGTGGAGTTGTCGCTGACGGACGCCCGCGTCCTGGGGCTGACGCCGCCGATCCGCGAGAGCGGGCAGCTCGCCGGGAGCGCCGGCTGCCGCGTCGTCGGTCCGGCCGGGGCGGTGGAGCTGACCGAGGGAGCCATCATCGCCAAGCGCCATATCCATGTGACGCCGGAGGATGCGGAGGCCCAGGGTCTCAAAAATCAGGACATTGTCTCCGTGTGCGTGGAGGGAGAAAGGGCGCTCACCTTCGGTGAGGTCGTCGTGCGCGTTTCCCCAAAATTTCGTACGCGGATGCATCTCGACTTCGACGAGATGAACGCCGCCGGTTTGTCCGGCGAGACAACGGGCACGGTCGTCGCCGGCTGAGTCTTCCAAGGCGCGGCCGGCCGCGCAAAAGAGAAGCGCCATGGGACACGGGCGGTACTTTGAGAGTTGGGCGTCTCTCATCACAAGGTTAGGAACTGTCAAATGGTTGTTCAACAGTTCCTAACGTGGGTTGTACCTGCAACCCACAACCCAAATTCTTGTTTTTTGTTGCCGCTTCGCGGCAACAAGGTACTAAAGGGGCGCCCGATTGGAGGAATCATTTTGGCAGGGAGCAAGAAAAAGGCGGCGGTGGTGGACGAAACGCTGGCGCTGCATCTTCATCTGTTCCACGAGGGGACAGACAGCCGGGCCTATGAATTTTTGGGCGCTCGCATGACGACGCAGGGCCGTCGGCGGGGCGTACTGTTTCGCGTCTGGGCCCCCGACGCGGCGCGGGTGTCCGTCGTCGGCGATTTCAACGACTGGGACCGCGAAAAACATCCGATGACGAAGATCTCGGTGGGCGTGTGGGCGCTCTTTGTGCCCGGCGTGGCGGCATATGCCGCCTACAAGTATGCGATCGAGACAAAACAGGGACGGGTGCTCGAAAAGGCCGACCCCTACGCGTTTCACGCGGAGACCCGCCCCCGTACGGCGTCCAAAGTATTCACGCTGGATGGTTACACGTGGGGCGACGAAGCATGGGCGCGTGCCCACGTCTCCCCGTACAGCCGGCCGCTCAACATCTACGAGGTGCACCTCGGCTCCTGGCGGCGGGGGGAGGACGAACGTCTGCTGAGCTACGACGAGACCGCCGACCGGCTCATCCCCTATGTAAAGGAGATGGGTTACACCCACATCGAACTGATGCCGGTCATGGAGCATCCGCTGGACGCGTCGTGGGGCTACCAGGTGACAGGCTACTTCGCGCCCACTTCGCGCTTTGGCACGCCCCACGACTTTATGCGCTTTGTCGACCGGTGCCACCAGGCCGGCGTCGGCGTGCTGCTCGACTGGGTGCCCGCGCACTTCCCCAAAGACGCGCACGGGCTCGTCGAGTTCGACGGCACCTATTGCTACGAATACGGCGACCCCTGTAAGATGGAACACACGGAGTGGGGTACCCGTGTCTTCGATTACGGCCGCAACGAGGCCCGCTCCTTCTTAATGTCGTCGGCGCTGTTTTGGTTCGACAAGTACCATGTGGACGGGCTCCGCGTGGACGCCGTGGCCTCCATGCTCTACCTCGACTACGCGCGCAAAGAGGGAGCATGGAGGCCCAACATCCACGGCGGCCGTGAGAATCTGGAGGCCATCAGTTTCCTGCGCCAGCTAAACGAGCAGGTGTTTGCCTCCTTTCCGCACGCGCTGATGATTGCCGAGGAGTCCACCGCGTGGCCCATGGTCACGGCGCCCACCTATACCGGCGGGCTGGGTTTCAATTTCAAATGGAATATGGGCTGGATGAACGACGCCTTGGAATACGCAAAGCGCGACCCGGTTTTCCGGCAGTATATCCACAACAACCTGACGTTTTCTCTCATGTACGCGTTTTCGGAAAATTATATCCTGCCTGTCTCGCACGACGAAGTGGTGCATGGTAAGTGCTCTCTGCTTCAGAAAATGCCGGGATATTACGATGATAAATTTGCCGGCGTACGGGCCTTCTTGGCCTATATGATGACACATCCGGGCAAAAAATTACATTTTATGGGAAGTGAGCTCGGGCAGTTCATCGAGTGGAATTTTGCACATTCGCTCGACTGGCACCTGTTGGAATACGACGCGCACAAAAAGCTTCACACATATGTGAAAGCGCTCAACCATTTCTACCTCGCCTGCCCCGCGCTCTGGGAGCGCGACTGCACGCAGGCCGGCTTCGATTGGCTCAACCACGGGGACTACCAGGGGAACACCCTGGCCTACCGGCGGCTGGACGCCTCGGGCGGCGAGCTGGTGGCCGCCTTCAACTTCTCTCCCATGCTGAAAGAAGGGTACCGACTGGGCGTGCCTGCACCGGGGCGCTATCGCGAGATACTGAATTCGGACGACGCGGACTTTGGCGGTTGGGGGCATAAGAACCCCTGCGACCTCCACACGGAGGACGCCGAATGGCTGGGCCGCCCCTATGTTCTGACGTTCACGCTGCCCCCCTTCGGCGCGGTTTTCCTCCGAAGAGAGGAATAGTGGGGGAAAAGCGGCGGCATAAGAGAAGCAGTCTTCTTTTGGCGCGATGTTCCTCCGGAGGGAGAAACCCTGTAATACTTTATGAAATATCGGGCGTGGATATGCCCGAATGACATATCTTCTGATATCGCGGGGTGCGGCTTATGAGGAGAAAAGAGTGTGTCGCCATGCTGCTGGCAGGGGGACAGGGCAGCCGCCTGTATGTGCTGACGACCAATGTGGCGAAGCCCGCGGTCCCCTTCGGCGGGAAGTATCGAATCATCGACTTCCCGCTGTCAAACTGCGTCAACTCCAATATCGACACGGTGGGGGTGCTCACGCAGTACCAGCCCCATGAGTTGAACGCCTACATCGGGGCGGGCCTGCCGTGGGATCTTGACCGGCTGGAGGGCGGCGTGCGCGTGCTGCCCCCCTATGTCAAGGGCAAGGGCGGCGAGTGGTACAAGGGTACGGCCAACGCCATCTACCAGAACATGGGGTTCATCGAGACATACGATCCCGAATATGTGCTGATCCTGTCGGGCGATCACATCTACAAGATGGACTATTCGCAGATGATCAACCAGCACCGCCGGACACAGGCCGATTGCACAATAGCGGTCATCGAGGTGCCGCCGGCCGAGGCCTGCCGGTTTGGGATCCTAAACGCCGCCGACGACGGCGTGATCCTCGACTTCGAGGAAAAACCCAAGAAGCCGAAGAGCAACTTGGCGTCGATGGGCATCTATGTGTTCACTTGGAGCAAACTGCGCGCCTATCTGCTCGAGGACAACAACAATCCAAAGTCCCGCAACGACTTCGGCGCCAACATCATCCCGATGATGATAGGCGCCGGCGAGCGGATGTTGATTCATCGCTTCCGGGGTTACTGGAAGGACGTCGGCACGATCGAGAGTCTCTGGGAGGCCAACATGGACATGCTGGCCTCCAACAGCGAGCTGGACATCTTCGACCGCGCGTGGCCCATTTACAGCGGGGCCAAATCCGCGCCGCCTCACTTCGTCGGCGAGAGTGCCCGCGTCACCCACTCGCTGCTCACAGAGGGGTGCGAGATCTACGGAGAAGTGGAAAATTCTGTAATATTCACCGACGTGGTCATTCAGTCCGGGGCGTTTGTCAAGTATTCAATTGTGATGCCGGGCGCGGTCATTGAAAAGGAAGCCGTGGTGGAATACGCCATCATCGCCGAGGGGGCGCGCGTCGGACGGGGCGCGCGCATCGGAGCCGACCCCAGCGCGGTTTCGGTGGCGGACTGGGGCGTCACGGTGGTGGCCCCGGGGGTTACGGTCGGGCCGAACGTCGTGGTCAAGACCCGCGAGATGGTCGGGGCGGACAAACTGACGCAGGAGGCGGACAAGACCCCGCCCCCGGCCGGGAAAAAAGGGGGCAGAGCATGAACGATATGCACGGGCTCATCTTCGCCTACGCGGGGGGGCCCCATATCAAAGAACTGACGGAGCATCGCACGGTCTCGTCCCTCCCCTTCGGAGGCCGGTACCGCGCCATCGACTTTATGCTGTCGAACATGATCAACGCCGACATCGTCAATGTGGGCGTCATCATGCGCGAAAACTACCAGTCGCTGCTCGACCATCTGGGTTCGGGCAAGGACTGGGACCTCGCTCGCAAGCGCGGCGGTCTCAAGCTCCTGCCGCCGTTTGGCTACAACGTCACGCGGATGCAGCATGAGGGGGGCGTCTTTCTGGGCAACATGGCGGCGCTCGCCGGGGTGAACTCGTATTTGGCGGGGATCCGCGAAGAATACGTGGTGATGGCGGACGGGGATCTCGTGGCCAATCTGCCGTTGGAGGACGCGCTGCGGGTCCACATCGACAGCGGCGCCGACATCACGCTCATCTGCTCTCCGCGGACAGTCGGCAGCCCGGAGTACGCGGTGAACGTCGCGCTGGGAGAGAAAAACCGGGTTTCGGACATCTCAATCGGCCGAAAGGAGCCGGAGATGTTCGAGTCTTTGAACGTCAGCATCCTGTCGAGTTCTCTGCTCGATTCGCTGGTCAGTTACTGCTCCGCACACAACGCTTATGACTTCGAGCGAGACGTGCTGCAACGGATGCCCGACCTCGACGTCGTGGCTTACCTGTTTGACGGATATGTGGCCCGCCTGCACTCCACGGCCACATTTTTTCGGTGCAACATGGACCTTCTGCGCGCGGAGGTGCGCGAGTCTATTTTTCGCAAGGAACGCCCCATCAAGACCAAGGGGCGCGATCAGGCGCCCACCTATTACGGGCCGGGCGCCTGTGTGCGCAACTGCGTGGTGGCCGACGGCTGCTACATCGAAGGCGAGGCGGAAAACAGCGTGATCTTCCGCGGCGTTCGCATCAGCGAGGGCGTGCGGGTACATAACAGCATCCTGATGCAAAACACCAAAGTCAGTCAGGGCGCGGTGCTTGGCTACGCCATTACAGACAAAGAGGTTGTCATCAACCGAGGGCGTATGTTGATGGGACATGAGACATACCCCATCGCGATCGCCAAGGGCAGCGTCGTGTGACGCCGCCGGAAGAGGACGAAGACAGCGGGGAAACGGAGGGGGCCCGGCGGGCCGGACCCGCTTGCAGATTCAAAACTTGGGAGGACAGTCATGAAAGTTCTGTATGTCACCAGTGAGTGCGCTCCGTTCGTCAAAACCGGGGGCCTGGCCGACGTGATGGGCGCGCTGCCGCGGGCGGCGGCGGCCAAGCGCGTGTCAGTGCGCGTCATGATGCCGCTGTACGGTTCCATCGGCGAGCAATGGCGTTCGCAGATGCAGTTTGTCAAGTATGTATACATCAGCCTCTCCTGGCGCAACCTGTATTGCGGGTTGTTCGAGATGAAAAAAGACGGCATGGTGTACTATTTTCTCGACAACGAGTACTACTTCAAGCGCGGCGAGCTCTATGGGCATTTTGACGACGGGGAACGGTTCGCCTTCTTCTCGAAGGCGGCGTCGGACATCCTGCCCGAGCTGGACTGGAAGCCGGACGTCGTCCATGTGAACGACTGGCAGACGGCGCTGGTACCCGTCTACATCCACAGACTGTATGCGGGCCACCCGTTTTACGAGGGCATACGCACGGTGCTGACCATTCACAACATAGAATATCAGGGGCGTTACGACAGGGCGCTCGTTGGAGATATCTTCGGCTTGCCCGACAGCTTTGTGGAGGACGGCACGCTCGCTTTCATGGGGGGGATCTCACTGCTGCGAGGCGGCATTGAATGCGCGAGTGCGGTGACGACCGTGAGCCCCACGTACGCGGACGAACTCCAGTACCCGTTCTACGCCCACGGCATGGAGGGAGTGCTGACGCGCAACCGGCACAAGCTCTCCGGTATTTTAAACGGCATCGACATGACTCTCTACGACCCAAAGACCGACCCGAATCTGGAGCACAACTTTGGGCCGGACACCCTTTCCGACAGGGTATACAACAAGTTGGACCTGCAGAAGATCCTGGCGCTCAACCAAGACGAGACCATTCCGATCATCGCGATGGTCTCCCGTCTGGTCGGACACAAAGGGTTGGATCTCGTCACGGCCTCGCTGGACGCCATCATGGACATGTCGGTCCAGCTGGTGATCCTCGGTCGGGGCGACTGGCACTACGAGCAGGTGTTCATCAACGCGCAGAACACTTACAGCGGCCGTTTGTCGGCCAGCATCATGGTGAACTTCGGCCTCGCGATGAAGCTCTTTGGCGGCGCCGACATCTTCCTCATGCCGTCGCAGGCGGAGCCCTGCGGGCTGTCTCAGATGATGGCCATGCGTTACGGCGCCGTGCCGGTGGTGCGCGAGACCGGCGGGCTGCGCGACACGGTGCATCCTTATATCCCGGAGACGGGGGAGGGCAACGGGTTTACATTTGCCAACTACAACGCCGGCGACATGCAATATGTGCTGAGCCAGGCAGTGGAAACGTACCACAACAAAGAGGCGTGGGCCGTGCTGCAAAGGCGCAACATGGGTCTCGACTTTGGCTGGAGCGATTCGGCCGCCAAATATCTGACGCTATACCGGAACCTGACGGGTAAGCGGTAAAGGGGTTCCTTCACACATGTCTAACAACACCCACTCTGAGGCCGCTGCGCTGCGCGAGGAGATCGTGAGCAAGCTGCAGCGGCATTTTGGGCGTGAGGTCGGCAGCGCCTCGCGCGAACAGATCTTCAAAGCGTGCGCCCTGCTGCTGCGGGACCGCATGTCGTCCGGGCTGGTGCAGCGGACGGAGTGCGAAAAGGTCGCCGACAAGCGGCAGGTTCACTATATGTCGCTGGAGTTTTTGCTGGGCCGTTCTTTGATGAAAAACGCATACAATTTGGGGATCCTAGAGGAGCTCACGCAGGCGCTCATCTCCCTTGGCGTCGAGCCGGGCGAGATCTTCGAGCAGGAGCTGGACGCCGGTCTCGGTAACGGCGGCCTCGGCCGGCTGGCCGCTTGTTATATGGATTCGATGACGACGCTCGGAGTCTCGGCCACCGGATATTCTATCTGCTACCACTACGGCATCTTCCGGCAGAAGATTGTGGAGGGGCAGCAGGTGGAACTGCCGGACCCCTGGCTTGAGACGGGGGACGTCTGGCTCATCCCGCATGTGGACGAGGCCGAGGAGGTGCGCTTCTCCGGCGTTGTGGACCAGGTGTGGGAGGAGGACGGGCACGCCCGTTTCATCCACCGCGACTACACGTCGGTGCTGGCCGTCCCGATGGACATGGCCATCACGGGCTTTCGGACAGAGCATGTGAACACGCTGCGCCTGTGGGACTCGAAGTCCACCACACAGATCGACATGTCGCTGTTTTCGCGCGGAGAATACCTGCGGGCGCTGGAGCAAAACGCCCTGGCGGAGGTCATCTCGAAGGTTCTCTACCCGGAGGACAACCACTTTGAGGGAAAGCTTTTGCGGCTGCGGCAGCAGTATTTCTTTGTGTCCGCCACCGTGCAGTCGATCGTACGCCGTCACCGGGCGCGGTACGATACGCTGAAAAACTTCCACCTGCGCCATGTGATCCAGATCAACGACACGCACCCCACGCTGGTGATCCCGGAGCTTATGCGCATCTTCCTCGACGAGGAGGGCATGGAGTGGGACGAGGCGTGGAGCATTGTCACGCACACGGTGGCCTATACCAATCACACGGTGATGTCGGAGGCGCTGGAGCGCTGGTCGCAGCCGATGGTGGAGATGCTGCTGCCGCGCATTTGGATGATCCTCTGCGAGATCAACAACCGCTATCTGCGGATGCTCAGTGAAGACCATCGCTACACGGAGGAGCAGCTCGCCCAGGCGGCCATCATCTGGGACGGCGAGATCCGTATGGCCAACCTGTGCGTGTGCGCCTGTTTCGCGATCAACGGCGTCTCGGAACTGCACAGCACGATCCTTAGGCAGACGATCTTCCGCGACGCCTTCGAGCGAACGCCGCACAAGTTCTTCAACATTACAAATGGGATCGACCATCGCCGCTGGCTGGCGCAGATCAACCCGCGGCTGCACGCGCTCGTCTGCGAGCTGACCGGCTCCGACGCGTACCTTCTGCGGCCGGAGAAACTGGAGGCGCTCGGCGCATTTGCGGGCGACGCCTCCGTACTGCGCGCGCTGGGGGTTATCAAGCGGGAGAATAAGCAGCGGCTGTCGAACTACATCCGGGCCGAGACCGGGCTGCTCGTAGACCCGAACTCCCTGTTCGACGTCCAGGTGAAGCGGCTGCACGAGTACAAACGGCAGCTGCTCAATGTGATGCACATCATCGCGCTGTATAACAGCCTGCGGGACAACCCGCGGCAGGAGATGCAGCCGAGGACCTTTTTGTTCGGCGCCAAAGCCGCGTCGGGTTACCACATGGCCAAGCGCATCATCCGCCTGATAAACAGCCTGGCCGCGCAGATCAACAACGACCCGCTGGTGGCCGAACGGATCCGGCTGGTGTTTTTGGAAAATTACCGGGTGTCCGTGGCGGAAATGCTCATGCCGGCCGCCGAGATCTCGGAGCAGATCTCCACCGCCGGCAAGGAGGCGTCGGGGACTGGCAACATGAAGTTCATGATGAACGGCGCGCTGACGCTGGGCACGCTGGACGGCGCCAATGTGGAGATCAGCGAGGAAGTGGGCCTCGACAATATCTTCCTGTTCGGGCTCCGCGCCGAGGAGGTGGAGGTTCTGATCCGGGACGGCTACGAGCCCATGCAGTACTACAACCACTCGCCGGAGCTGAAGCGGGTACTCGACCACATCTCCGTGGGTTTTGCCGACGGCGTCGCCTACAGCGACATCACCTCGTCGCTGCTGTTGTCCGACACGTACCTGCTGCTGGCCGACTTCGAGAGCTACCGGCAGGCGCAGGACCGCGTGCGCCGGACATACCGGTCGCCGGAGCTCTGGAACCGCATGTCGCTTATCAACATCGCGAGCGCCGGCCGATTCGCCGCCGATCGCAGCATCTCACAGTACCGCCGGCACATCTGGGAGGCCTGAACCGGCGGAAGCGACGTCCATTTTCGTGCGTACTCGTTGTGCGTCCGTTGTACGCGCGTATTTTTGTGTACGGTTCGGAGGGATCCGAGTTGGTAGCCAAGGTTCGCAGCATGGGGCTTTTGGGGATCTCGGGTTACGAGGTGTCCGTCGAGTGTTATCTCTCAGGCGGTTTGCCGGCTTTCGACGTGGTCGGCCTGCCGGACGCCGCCGTGCGCGAATCGCGGGAGAGGGTGCGCGCCGCCGCGAAAAATTCCGGGTTTGAATTTCCGCTCGGGCGGATCACCGTCAACATGGCGCCGGCCGACACCCGCAAGGAGGGGGCGCTGTATGATCTGCCCATCCTTCTGGGTCTGCTGGCCGCGCACAGCGAGATCCGGCCGCCGCCAGCAGACGCCGCCTTTGTGGGGGAGCTCTCGCTGGAGGGGATGCTGCGCCCGGTGTGCGGCATCCTGCCGATGGTGCTGGCCGCCAAACGCTGCGGCGTGAAGAACATCTTTGTGCCGGCCGCGAATGCCCGGGAGGCGTCGCTGGCCGACGGGATCACCGTCTACCCCGCCGCGCATTTCAAAGAGATTCTGGCTCATCTGGACGGCCGGGCGCCGCTGGCGCGCGCGCCGGTCTGGACGCCTAAGGAGGATGCCCGCGCGCTGCCTGATTTTTCGGAGGTGCGCGGGCAGGAAAATGTCAAACGCGCACTGGAGATCGCCGCGGCGGGCGGGCACAACATCCTGATGGTGGGGCCGCCGGGTGCCGGCAAGAGCATGCTGGCCCGCCGGCTGCCCTCGATCCTGCCCGCGATGAGTCGGGAGGAGATGCTGGTGAGCGCCGAGATCCACTCGGTGGCCGGGCTCGTCGGCGTGGACCACGGCGTGCGGACGCAGCGGCCCTTCCGCGCCCCGCACCACACGATCTCGCCGGTGGGCCTTTCCGGCGGCGGGTCTATCCCGCGGCCGGGGGAGATTTCCTTGGCCCACGGCGGCGTGCTGTTTTTGGACGAGCTGCCCGAATTTGACCGTCTGGCCCTGGAGGTGCTGCGCCAGCCGATGGAGGATGGGCAGGTGACGATTGCCCGTGTCTCCGGCACGCTGTCCTACCCGGCCGCGTTCATGCTGGTGGCGGCCATGAACCCCTGCCGCTGCGGGTGGTACGGCCACCCCTCGGGGCGGTGTCTGTGCAAGGCGGACTCGGTGCGCGGCTATCTGGGCCGCGTGTCCGGCCCTCTGCTGGACCGCATCGACCTGCAGGTCGAGGTGCCGGCGGTCGAATTCGACGCGCTGGCCAGCCGGGCGGACGACGCCGAGTCCTCGGCCGACATCCGCGCCCGTGTGGAGGCGGCCCGGGCGCGCCAGCGGGCCCGGTTTGCGGACGCTTCTCTGTGCAACGCCCGGCTCTCCAGCGCGCAGATGAAGGACTGCTGTGCGCTGGATGGCGAAGGGCAGGCGCTGATGCGCCGCGCCTTTGAACGCCTGGGTCTCACGGCCCGTTCCTACGACCGTGTCCTGCGCGTGGCCCGCACGATCGCCGACCTGGAGGGCGAGGACGCCATCCAGGTCGGCCACCTTGCCGAAGCGGTCCAGTACCGCTCGCTGGACTACCTGTTTCAGCCCGTGTGACGTGTGTCGCCCGTGGCTGAGTGTGGGGACGCACCTGGGAGCGCCGGCTTCCAGCCGGCAGTACACACCCGGGAGCGCGGGCGTCCCGCCCGCAAGAGGCCGGCAAGATGCCAGGGCGCTTCCGGCACGCAATCCTGTAAGCAAACGAAAGAGCCGTTTCATAGGATGCTTGACGGGCGTAATTGCCGTCGGCGGCGCCGCATTGCTGGGCAGGTCCGTATTTCTCGCGATCTCTCTGGCCGGGGCGTCTGTTGGAGGGAGTCAGAGAAACTTCTGGGACAAAGCATCCTGCAGCACGCGGGACAGACTGAGTCCGGATGTGGCCACCCGTTCATCCATCCACTTTGGGATGCTGACCGTTCGCTTGACTGCGCGTTTGTCCTTCGACTCACATCGGACCGGGGTGACGAACTCCTCTCCTTCGATGGGGATGTCTTTGACAGGGGATGACTTGGGGATATCCCGCGACGTCTCCAGCAAATATTGGACCCACTGGGACAGTGCGGACTGCGCCATGACAAGCGCATTCGCCAGAGACTTGCCCTCGCTAATGCAACCGGGCAGATCCGGATACACGATGGTGTAACTTCCATCCTCATTGGGATGGAACACAGCCGGATAGACATATTCCACAGACAGACGCCTCCTTTTTATCAGGTCGCCGCGGTTCATTTCAGCCCTGCGGCTTTCAAAATGGCTTTTGCTGTAAATTCATTGATTTCTCGGTGATGGGGGACTTGCACCGGACGACTGCCAGTCTTTTCATAAATGGTATGATCTTCGCTTCTCACCTCTTTGTAACCAGCCGCCTCCAGCTTTTTGATCAAGTCCCGAGATTTCATATCGTCACCGCCCTTATGCGCTTATTATACTACGCATTTTACGTAATGTCAACAGGAAAGGGACGGTTCATTTTTGTCCTAACACCTCGAAGCAAACCCCCGCAGAGCCATTGACATTCAAGGCTCTGCGGGAGTTTTGTTTTGCAAGGGGCCGTAAAACCGCACCCAAACCGCGTCGCCGCTACTCGGACATCGCGCGCTTGGCCTCCAGCTTGCGTTTTTGCTCCGGCGTCAGAATGTCATGTAGCCACGTTTCCCATTTCAAGTCGCACATCCTCCGCTCCTCGTTACGCCGCTTGCGGCATCCCTCGTGATACCCCTCGTCGTAGCGGACTTCGAGGGCAACATCCATATCCCATTCGGTCGTCAGCATATTCAGCACCTCCGCTGCGTATTGTTCCAAATAATCGGCGAGAATCCCCCGCTCCACGCAATATTGAACCGCCGCATTCACAGCCTCCGTCAACGCCAGGCCGTCCGCCTCGTATTCCCGGACTTTCGCCACGAACACGGCGTACTGCGACAGCGTCTCACTGCGCCCTACGACATCCGGATTCTGTCCCGCCAAACAGCGCTGCACAAATTTCGCGCTCGCGGTGCATCGTGGTGATCAAGTGCGGCAGGAGGCTCGATTTGTACTCGCGGTTTGCCTGTACGGATTCAGTTGCTGTATCGGTCATAGTGCACCTGCTTTCTGGTTCCATTGTAGTACGTTCTCGCCAGTTTGTCAATAGAGCCGAATAATTTAAGAGAAGCGCAAAGAAGCCTGAAACTGAGCGGTTTCAGGCGAGATAAAAAAATAAATTTGAAGCTATCACATTACAGGAAGCGCCGCACGGCATGGACAAAGCCGGGCGGCGTTTTCACATGACGGCGCATCGGGCCAAGTTGGCCCGAAGTCCGGCGCTTTGCGGATAGCGGACACGAAAGGGGGGAATATTTTTTCTACCGTTGGGCCTTGCGGCAAGCAGGGCCTTTTTTTATCG
>JAISCT010000011.1 GCA_031265355.1 Oscillospiraceae bacterium
GCCAGTTCTCGGTAGGACGGATCCAAATGGGTGAAGTTTGTGATAGCGCTTACGCCGGAAGCTTTCTTTGCATAATCCGTGTAGTCTCTGGTGCTGAGCTGCAGCCAGTCCTTGTCGCCGAGGGCGGTCAGGTCGATACCGCCGCTCGTCGGCACATAATCGCCGCCCATTGCGTAGGGTTCGACCGCCAAATCCACAGGCGGCAATACCACGCTCAGTGTCCTGCTGGCGGCGGCGCCGTTCAGATTGGCGGTGACGACGACGTCCGTGTACAAAGCGCTGTGGGAAAGCGGTCGCGTGACTGCGCCGTCATTTGACAGACCGTATTTGCCGCCGTCGGTGGAACTGGACAGCGTAAAGCGGCTGCCATACAAAATGCCCAGGACAGCTGGGTTTAGGTTCGTGCGTATTTCAATCACACCCTCGCCCCAAATATTTTCACCGAAGATTTGCGGCAAAGTGGCGGCCAAATCCACAGCGGCCCTGTCGGTGTCGGTCATCCCGGCAGGTTCTGGTATCACAGTGACCGCGCTGCTCAGAAGTCCCTCGACTCCGCCTTTGACGCCGGCCATTTGGACCGTATATTTGTTGAGATTTTCGATACCCGGCACGTCAAACGGCAGCGACGGATGCTCGTAACGTACGGGCATCTCGCCGTTCTTACTCACATAAATGGCGTAGCCGTCATTTGTTTCGCCGGGCGCGTCGTCGGCTTTTACGACGATGCTTGCGTCGGAGGCCGTCACATCGGCATTTGTGAGTATGGATGGCAGCCCGTCGATGCTCACAAGGAAAATCCCTTTGAGACTGATGTCCGCATTGGAAGCCGCGTCGTACGGTATGCGATACTCGACATAAACATATTGTCCTTCCGAGGCCGCGCGGAAGGGCACAGTAACGACATAGATCTTCTCTGCCGCGTCCGCTGTGAGCGTTTGTGAAGCACGAACTGCCGAACCGTCAGAGAGCCGCGCCGTCATCTGGGCTGTCGTGTTCTTGACGCCGACAACGATCTTAAGCATCTTATAGGTGTTGTCGGCCTCGGCCATGACCATGAAACCTTCGTCACTGTATTGGATGCTGTTTAGAGGTTTCCTGACCAGTTCATAGGCGTCGGTAAAACCGAGCGCAGCCATTTGCACACTCTCACGCAACGTGTACGTGCGGGTGCCAACAGTGTTCACATTGTAAATTTGATCGCAGCCAGTTTTGTGCGCCTGGTTTTGTGTGCCGTCCGCGATCGCCGCGTTCTTGTCCGCTGTGAATGATACGTAGTCGAGCGTGCCCGCGTCCGCGCCGGCTTTTGTGATCGTGATGTCAGACATGTTGAACAGAGAGACAGTCATATCCAGCGTCGGGGTGTTGGGCAGCGACTTCGGCCCGTTCGCCGTCAGTGTTTGTTCTCCCGCCGGCACATCGAAGGTGGTCTCGACGCCCGCATTGGTCACCGTCAGTGTGAAGGCGCGGTCGCAACGCACCGTGAAGGTGACGTCGTCTGATGCGTTCAACCTGGCTTCAGCGAGGATGTCAACCGTATTGGAAGCGCCGTCTGTCGAATACCAAATGTCTTCCACACCGTTGGCTTCGGTGAGGCGCGGCGTCCAGTAGACTGTGTTCAGTGGGGCGCTGACACGCAGACCCAGCAAGTCTTCCAGCACGATCCCAATGCCGAGACAGCCAGTCCAGCCGACGAAATTCGGACGCGCCATACCACTGTCATTTTTGCTGGTCGCGGGACGCAAATATTCGGGCGAATAGCATTCCCAAACCGTGGAGGCAAACGCACCTTCGCGGCCCTTCTTATATGTGTCGTACAGTGTGTTTACATGACGGATGGCTTCATTAAAAGCGATGTCGCCGTAGTTTGCCGCGGAGAGTCCTTTGATGTATTGATAGGCGGTCGGCGCCCACATAGATCCGTTCCAGTATTTCCCTTTCGCGCTGAACGCCGAACGTCCGCTGCTGTCGCCTGGATAATCATAAGCCAGGGTGGCCAGCCCGTTGGGTCTGAACAATTTCTCGGAATTCAGCGCGTGCGCCTCGACGATCCGCTGTGCGCGCTCCGGCGTCGCCACACGGCCAATTAGCGCCCACAGATTTGTCGGTGTGGATATGTTTGTGTGGGTGTATCCGTCTGTGTCGAGATTGGAATACATCCCAGCATCTTCGTCCCACATCAACTCGTTGATCAGTGCGGAAATCCGCCGGTGTTGGTCTGCAAAGTACTCATAATCTTTCGATTTGCCCAGATCTTTGGCGATGAGAGCCAGATAATATGCCTGCTGGGCCTGCTGAATGCTCAAGTCGTTGTATGTCTGCTCGCCCTTGCCGCCCGTACCCGTCACCCACGGGTAGTCCTGATTCGGTGAGTCGTCAAGACCGTTTGCATCGCCGCTCGTCTTGCCGTACAATCCGTTTTCCACCTTTTTCTCACGTTCAATGAACGCGAAATGCTCGCTCAAACGCTGATAAATTGTCTTTCCGTTAATCACCTTGTTGAAGCGTGCAATGTCGCCGTGAATCTGATATTGCTCCCATTCAGCCCATGCCCACAGCGGGGGATTGAGCCCCAGTACGCTGGTGTAATAATACTCCGAATTGCCGTTTGATTCCGTGCGTTTGCGAGGTATGTACCCGTTGCCGTTGTGTGTTACTTCACCGCTGGCATAACAGTTTTTTACAGTGCAGTTTCCGCCCTGCTCAAGGGCCACGATACCGCCCGCGTAGGCGTCCGCGCCGCACATGAATCCCACGGAGTAACAATTCTCGACGATGCTGTTTGTTTCCAGCAAGCCAACAATGCCGCCGGCTGCCGCATTCTTGACGTGCACATAGGCGTCGCGCGAGAAACAGTTGATGATTTTTGCGCCGTTCTTTGCCTGCCCGGCAATGGCGCCGCAGTTCCCGCCGGGTTCGCTGACGGCGCCGCTCTTGATGCCGGATTCGATCACCGCGCCGATGACGCCGACGTTTTTCACGGTTCCGCCGTCCACATAACCAAACAGGCCCTGTGTGGCTTCGCTTGTGTAGATGTGTATACCTGAGATGGTGTGATAACCGCCGTCGAACGTGCCGGAGAACCGTCGCCCTGCCGCATCCATACCGATGGGCGTGTGATTTTTCTGTCCGGTGAGTGTGATGTCGTCGATGAGCAGATAGAATTTCCCGACAGTGTCCTCCGCGCCGCTGTTGACCCTGACGGCCAGCGTCTCAAGGTCGGCGGCACTCGTGATCTGATAGGGATCTGTTTCGGTGCCGCTGCCCGCGAAGGACGACGGGGCCGTCACGGAGACCGGAGACGCCGCGAACAGAGGGAAACCTTGGTTGACGCCGCCCGTATCCGGCGCCCACGTGCCGGTGCCGCTCGCCGCGTTGAGTGCCGTCACAAAATCCGGAGAACGCAACTGCGTCTGTGTTTTGGCGACCGAAGCGTTTGCGTTGCCGAATACACCGGAGCCGCTCCAAGGCGCCTCGCTGTCGTAAAACAGGTTTGTGTACGTGGCACTCGCGCTGAATCCGCCGGAGATCTCGCCGATGGACTTGCCCGTGTTGTCGGAACCGGAATAGTAGTAGAAATTGTCCAGAGACTGCAGCGTCGGGAACTGATTGACGCCCCACTTGTCAAACATCATCATAAACATGGTGTCCCAGCCGTAAATGGTCGGGCTGAACGCCTCGTCAACAAAGTAAACGTCTTCGGGGTTCATGGCCAACTGCGCCTTTGCGATGTTGCTTTTATGCATCTGCCACACCGCATCATATATTTCTTTCCACTCGGGGTGTTGTGCGAAATAAACCTTGGGGAGTTGCTGCATATCGATCTCATAACCGCCCGCGACGATTTCGGTCGTGGCCGACTTCACGGTGACAGAGCACGCCCGCGTTATGCCGTCCAGCACGGCGGTCACGATAACGCTGCCAGGTTTCAGGCCGGTTATGTGTCCGGTTTGGTCAACGGAGGCGATATTTGGGGCGTTCGAAGACCAAATGACGCCTTGGTCCGGCGCCGAGGTTATTTTCTGTGTATCGCCGACTTTCATATTGACACTTGTTTTGTCGAGTACCAAATCGGCGCGCATGGCGGCTTCCAGCGCGGCATAAGCGGCATTTAACTCCGACAATGTCACGCCGGGGGTGCCTAGCGCGGCCTCGGCGGCGGCGATTGCGTTTTGGAGCGTTTGCCAGGACGAAGGTTTGAACATGTCCGCCGTGAACGTTTGGGCCTGTGCCACCAGGGAAGTCAGATCGCTTCCGTTGATCTCCAACTCCATGAGCTGGACATAGAAAGCGTCCGCCTTGGCGTTTACTTTTGTCGCTGTAAGCCGAACGTATCTTGCGGTGACGTAGTCGAATGTATATACGGCAGTTGGTTCGGCCACCGTTGGGGGCGGGGCGTCGGTTTGACTGACGACGGTAACACTCTGTCCACTTGCCGTCCTTGTTTCTATGGTGAATGTCACCGGGTAACATACGATTGCACCGTCAACGCTGCGTGCGCGTATGGCCACCGTATTGAGGATGACGTCTGCGCCAAGGTCAATCTCAACCCATGCGTTTCCGGTTTGGTTTGCCCCCCAGCTTGCGCTGCTCCAGCCTTTGGTGTAATCTCCATCTGTCAGATTGGCTGCAACCCACCCGGAATTGGCAAAACCGGACGCGGTGACGCTTTTCCCACGCGCCAGATTGTTGTTCTCGGCGGCCAACGTGGCTGGGACCGGACACAGCGGTAGCACCAGAGCTACCGCCAGTACGACGGCCAGCCATTTTCTTCTTCCTCTCATAAAAAACGCTTCCTCTCTTTCTGCCACAAAATTTTTTCGAATGATTTGTTGCGTTTTTGTTTTTTCTACCGAAAAACCGCTCGATGCCGCATCCGGCAGCAGGGGCGGCACTTCGAGGGCAAGGCCGCCTGCACATGCAGCCCCAGCGGCGGCCTTGTCTGCACACAAAGCTGTCGTCTTTTTTTCGGCGGCTACGGCGCCAAACGCCTGAAGTACCAACGGTCCGAAGGCCATGAACCCCGCTGGGATGTTACCTGATAACCTATACCTTTTTAAAGTTCTCTTTTCGGCCATTTGAGAACGTTTGGATTTGTATGAATGCATAAAAACACGAGAGAATGATGTTGACTTCAGGGGCAATATGTGGTAAGATGTGAGCGTGATGCTCTATGATATGCCTTCCCACAAAAAGGTATACTTTTTTGAATCTTCGAAAATTCCGCGTCTTTTTGTATGAAATTTGGCAATTTCGTTTTTACATCAAAGAGAATAACCCGGAATCAACCGCCGCACCCAGGTGACGGTTGATTCCGGGTTTGTTTTGTAAAAAAATCTCTCAATGCCGCAGCCGACAGAAGCTCTCCGGCGTACTTCTTTGCCATGAAAGCCTATATACTAGAAAGTGCTCCTATGGCGGATGAGCGTCGGAGGGCTATTAAGTCGCTTCGCTTGCTTAACAGACTTGAACGTGATATACTGGCTGTGAGATAAGCTGTAAACAAGAGGGGAGGGATTGTTTGATGGTTTGGTTCGTTGATTGGTGGGCTGGGCTTGGTGTGCTTGGGCAGGTGCTTGCCTGCGCCGCGCTGCCGGCTACGGCGGTCATGGTCATCCAGACGGTGCTGCTGCTCGGGGGTGCTTTCTGGGGCGACGGAGACGCGGATGGCGATACGGACGCCGACGCCGATTTTGATATGGCCGATGATGCGGACGGCGATTTTGACGGCGACGCTGCCGAGCATGGCGTCTTGCACGCGGACGACGGGTTGCGCGTGTTCACAGTGCGCGGGATCGTGGCCTTTCTGGCCGTGGGCGGCTGGACGGGCATTGCGCTGTTGAGAACGGGCGAGATGACGGCGCTGCTGGGCGCGATAGCGGCGGGGACGGCGGCGCTGCTGTTCGCGGCGCTTGTCATAAGATGGGTGCTCAAGCTTCAAGGCAACGGAAATATTGTCGTCTCAAATGCGTTGGAGCATATGGCGACGGTGTACATACCCATACCTCCCGCGCGCGTGGCGACCGGCAGGGTGACGATGCTCCTGCAGGGGCGGTTTACCGAGCTCGACGCGGTCACCGACGACGAAACACCGCTGAAGACGGGTGAGAGCGTACGCGTTGTGGGCGTTCTCGGAGAGAACTGCCTGGTAGTAAGTAAAGTTGAGGTGAAACAAGATTATGCCGGTTGAAACTGTTGTATTGCTCGTCGTTGTGACTGTGTTTGTGTTTTCTATGTTTGTCGTCGTGCTCTCGCGTTATCGCAAGTGCCCGTCGGACAAGATCATGGTCATCTACGGCAAGGTCGGCACGAATCCGGACGGGAGTCCGCGGTCGGCCAGATGTATCCACGGAGGGGCCGCCTTCGTCTGGCCGGTGATTCAGGCCTACCAATACCTAGATCTGACGCCGCTGACGATCAGCGTCGACCTGACCAACGCGCTGTCTCACCAAAACATACGCGTGGACGTCCCGTCGCGGTTTACGGTGGGGATCTCGACGGAATACGGCATCATGCAGAACGCGGCGGAGCGTCTGCTGGGGTTGAAGATGCCGGAGGTGCACGAGCTGGCCAAGGACATCATGTTTGGGCAGCTGCGTCTTGTCATCGCTACGATGGATATCGAGGAGATAAACACTGACCGAGACAAGTTTCTGGAGGCCGTGTCTCACAATGTGGAGACGGAACTCAAGAAGATAGGTCTGCGCCTTATAAACGTCAACGTGACCGACATCACCGACGAATCCGGTTACATAGAGGCACTGGGCAAGGAGGCGGCCGCGAAGGCGATAAACGACGCCAAGCAGAGTGTGGCGGAGAAGAACAGAGACGGCGCGACGGGCGTGGCGCGCGCGCACAAGGACGAGCGCATCGCGGTCGCCGAGGCAGATGCGACGGCCGTTGAGGGAGAAAACCGCGCGAAGGTCACGATAGCGCAGTCGGACGCGACAAGGCGCGAGCAGGAGGCCGAGGCGCTGCGCCGTGCGACGGCGGCCGAACAGACGGCGCAGGCGCGCGCCCTCGAAGAGGCGTACGCCGCCCAGCAGCTTGCCGAGCAAGCGAGGGCGGTGCGCGACGAGACGACGGGGCAGGCTGACATCATAGTCAACGCGCGGATCGCCAAGGAGAGGCTGGAGCTCGAAGCCGATGCGGACGCCGAGCAGGCGCGCCGCCGGGCGAGGGGCGATGCGGACGCCATCTTTGCCAGGATGGAGGCGCAGGCGCGCGGCGCTTTGGAGATACTTGGAAAGCAGGCGGAAGGCTTTGGCAAGCTTGTGGCGGCGGCCGGTGGGACGCCGGACGCGGCTGTTCAATTGATGCTCGCCGATAAGATAGAGGAGCTTGTCAAGGTACAGGTCGAGGCTGTCAAGAACCTGCGGATAGACAAGGTCACCGTCTGGGATTCAATGAACGGCGAGGGTGGCTCGCCGACGACGTCAAACTTTCTTGCAGGGCTCATGAAGTCGATTCCGCCGCTGAGCGAGGCCTTTAAAATGGCCGGCATGCGCGTACCGGAATTTTTAGGCACGGAGCGCACGGAACCGCCAGAATATACCGGGACGCGCGAGGAGACACAGCCGCCGGAAACCGAAACCGGTGAGCCAGAGGTCGGATAAAAAGCATTTACCGCGTCGGTCGTCCTACTCGTATGGTAAAATTTGGAATATTTTGTAAATTCAAAAACAATCGTGAAAACCGGCCGGTGCGTACATATCGCACCGGCCGGTTTTCACGATTTTATAGCGGACAAATTCTTCGGTGTCAGCGGGACGCGGGGAGGTCGGCTTTGATAAAGCCGGCGATGCCCCAGTCGGTGTGGGCGTAGTTGATAGTGCCGCCGCTGCCGGTGACGCCGACGTCACCGTGCAGCCGGAGCGTGGCCGCGCCCTCAGGGATGTCGATGTCAAATACGTGGAACGACCCGTACGGCATCCGTTCCGGGCTGACGAACTTCTCGCCCGTGTCGAAGATCACCTCGTAGTTCGTGAAGTAATTGCGGTCGGTGACCTCGGTGTCACAGCCGGCCACGGCGACGAATTTCACGGTGCCTTCCGGGATCGCGACAACGACGTCGGAGACGGCGTGCGCGCCGATGCCCTTTTCGAAGGTGTAGCCACCGATCGAGAGTACATTGTTATCCACCGACCGGTCACGCCGGACCGTACCCCAGCCTGTCGCCGCGCTCACCCACTCGAGGTCTGAGACATAGGCGTCGATCTCGTAGTTCGGAATCACCGGCAACTCCGGCGTGACAAAACCTGCCAGCGCCCAGTCGGCGTGGTCCCAGTTCATGCCGTCTTCCGTCGAATCGACATACAGCCGCATCGCGGCGGCGTCTTCGGGGATTTCGATGTCAAACACGTGGTACTGGTCCATAGTGAGCTGGAGGCTCTGCGCCGCGAGCACGCCGTCGATGTAGACAGAATACTGCGTGTAGGCGGCGCCCGGCCAAGAACTGTCGTTCTTTTCCTCGTCGTCGGGGCCGGCCACAGCAATGAAGCGGGTGGCGCCCTCCGGAATCGCAAACTCGATCTCGGCGGGCGCGTGCGTGCCGATGCCCATCGAGAACGTATGGCCCGCGATGCGGAGCGGATTTCCGTTGATGGAAGTGTTCACCTTTGTCGTGCCCCAGCCGGTGGTATTTCGGGTCCAAGTGAGGACGCCGACCGGGAGATTGGGGGTGACGTCCGGCAGCGGCTGGGCGATGTAAACGTCATAATACGCCTCGTCCTCGGCGTACACGGTGCCATTGTGGAGGGCGTAGACCTTCACTGTGTCGGAGCTCTCCAGCGCGATGCCCTCCGCGGGGTAGGGCAGCGCGTCGCCGATCGTCGAATCCGCGCCGAGGGAATAGAGACGTTCCACGTCATCGTAGAGGCTCACGGAGCTGAAAATGGCCCGGATGGGCAGCGTCGCAAAACGATTGGCCTGTGTGGTTGGCAGCGTCACCGACGGGCGTGCGAACCAGTTGTCGAGTCCGCGCAGGTCGAAAACGTTTCCATACCCCAGGTAGCGCAGCAGCAGCGCGGCCTTCGCGCTCTCGGCCGCCGAAGTGCCATAGACGACAATCTCCCGGCCTTTGTCGTCCGGCAGGTCGCCGGTGTGCATCAGCAGCTCGGCGTAGGGGATACCCACCGCGCCTTCGGCGTGCCGTTCCTCATAGGCCTCCGGAGAGCGGACGTCGAGCAGCAGGGCGCCGCTTTGGACTTTGGCTTTGGCGGTGAGACCGCCGATATAGGCCCGCGGGGCGGAGAGAGGCGTCACATCTGTGTAGGGGAGACCCAGCGCGACGGCGTCGCGAAGCGGCGCCAGGGCGCTGTCCCAGAGGAAGAGGCGCAGTGTACCGGTTTCGGGAACCGGTACGGTATTTTCCACGGTCAGGAGACCGTCTTCCGGCGCGGCCGCGTCGCGTATATCGAGCGCGTGAAGTGTACCGACCGCGCTGTACGAGGCGGCGGTCAGCCGGGCCGCCGGCCCGCTGTACGCGATAAATTCTGTGCGCAGGTGCAGGGCGCCCTCCGCCGGGGTGACGGTCGGGTAGGCGACGACGGCGTCGTCGTCGCTGAGGACCACGGCATCCAGCCGCAGGGCGCTCTCGCCCGGGAATGTGTCGTCCAGCCTGAAACGGAACCGCAGGGGCTCGTCCGACCGGAACCACAGGGAGACGACGGCGCTCTGCCCGCCCGCGAGGTTGTAGAGACCGTAAGTGTAATTCTCATTGCCCACCGATGCGGCGACCGCGGCCACGGCACTCTCCACGCCGAAGTAGACGTCGGCGCGATGCAGGCCCTCGCCGGGGGACAGGACGGAGAACTCAAACCAACTGCCCTCGCCGGAGAGCGCCGCGCCGCCGCCGCCGCTGCCGCCCTGCCAGTGATATGTCACCGGACCGCCGGCGGACGTGAGGACTGCGCCGGCCGGTCTGGCGTAGTTGGTGATGGACTGTACGCCGGCTTTGCGCGCGGCGCCGGCGCCGGCCGAGCCGCCGAAACTCACCCAATCGAGCGCATCCGCGCGGTCCAGCGTCACATCTCCGCCCGCGATTGGCATCCCGGATCCGAAGAGGAAATTCTCGGTGACGGGCAGCGGGTCGACGGCCGTCATCGTGATGGCTTCGCACGAGACGCTGCCGTTGCTATAAGAGACTTCAACGCCCCAGCGGATGCTCAGCGTGGCGGGTTGGTCCGTCGCGTAAGTCACGGTTACGACCCGGTCAACTTTACCAGTTTGGTTCTCAATGGTGTCGCTGAAGATCAGCTGCCCGGCCAGTGTGACGGTGATACGTACCTGTGCCATGTAGCCGCCCACATAGGCTTTGACGGTGCGCGTCCGAGTGTCCGAGGGGGCGTTGAACTGGCCGTAAGACGACCCCGCGCTGCCGCTGCCGCCGCCGTAACCCTGGCCCGAGCGCAGGCCCGAGGCCGACGCCACGGGACTTCCGTCCGTCCAGCTGTAGGCTGCCGCCGCGTTTGTGTAGTTGCCGGTGGCGCTTCCGTTGCTGACAAAGGAAAGCTGTGCGCCGCCGGTCGCTTTTCGGTGGACATTGGCGCCCGAGACGGTGCCGAGCTGCAGCCAGTCCCCCGTGCCCTCTTCGGTAAGGTTGACGGCAGCCGGCTTGTCGGCCAATGAGACGTTCTGGGAAAGAATCTGTATTGGAATCACCAAGCTGGCCGCCTCCAGGCGGAGCGCGGCGTCGTCGCCGAACGTCTCTTCCAATGTGATCCGGACTGTCAGCGAGGCGGCGCCCGGCGCGCTGAAGCGGACCCGATACAGCCCGCTCTCACCCTCGAAAAAGTCTGTGACCTGTTTGACGCCGATCGTCGCGTCGATCCGCAACCGAGCGTTTTCGGCGCCGAGGTAGAGGGAGATAAGCTGTGTGTCCGCCCGAGTGGGCACTGTGAGTTCGACGAAATCCCCCGCCCCCGTGAGGGCCAGACCGGAGGCGCCGCCGCCGGCGGGCGTCTCGCCCGAGGCGTCGCTCCAGGCGTATGACGTGCGGGCGTCGCGGACGCTCGGCACGGCTCCGTCGGAGACAAGGCCGGAGAGAATTCCGCCGCCTTGCTTGCGCACGTTCTCCGCGAAATAGTACCAGTCGAGGCTGCCGGCCGCCGTCAGGTCCACGGTGTCGGGGGCCTCGGAAAAGTCGGCCTGCAGCGTAGCCGACGAACCGGTCGGCTCGCCGGTCACCTTCAGCACCACGATACCGTGAGGCGGAAGGGAGGCGCTGTAGCCCTCATCCACATCGACCTCATCGTGCAGCCACAGGTCACGGGCGGTGACGCGTCCCTCCAGGCCGATGTCCCGCCAGTTGATAGACAGCTCGATCGGCGCGCCGCTCCGGTTGAAGAACGCCACGGCCTTGGTGTTCGAGCCCGCGTAGCCGAGGTCCTTGACCCAGACTTCGCCGTCGCCCGTGCTTTTCGCCACACTGGCCTGAAGGCCGGCGGGGTCTTGATCCAACGCGACCACTTCTTCATTGGTCAGGATGTCGAGAGTGGTTTGCGAGATCTGAGTCAGGTCATTGCCGAGCACCAGCGGCGCGGCCAGCATGCACCACATGCTGAAGTGGGATTTGTTTTGATCCGGCGTCAGGTTGCCGTTTCCGACCTCCAGCATGTCGGGGTCGTTGAAATGACCCGGGCCGGCGTACTTTGTAAGCGGCTTCATGGAGTCGATCTCACTCAAGATAGAACCCCAGCTGGCGTTGATGTCGCCGGAGGTGCGCCAGGAATCGGCCACATCCAACACCCATTCGCCGGGGAACATCCAGCGACAGACATTGAAAACCTTCCAGCTCCCGGTCTCCTCGGAGATCTGCCGGATGATCCGCCCTATCTTGGTGTACTGTTCCTGCTCATTGAGACGCGCGTGGCCCCCGCCGCACCAGTCCACCTTAATGTAATCGTACCCCCACTCCTCGAGATACATCCGAAGGTCCTGCTCCTCATACCGCCACAGACCCACGTCCAGACCATAGGGATTTGTGTTGCCAGAGCCGCAGGTGTTGTCGCCGGCGTCTGAATACATACCTGCCTTCAACCCGAGGCTGTGCGCGTAGTCGGCAATGTATTTCATGCCGTTCGGGAAGAGCGTCTCGTTGTACCGCACCCGGTTTGTCACAGGGTCGCGGCCGTTTTGGTAGCCGTCGTCGATGTTTAAGTAGACATACCCGGCTTTCGCGAGCCCCGTGCTGACGAGGGCATCCGCCTGAGAGAGGATTCTCTCCTCGTTGATACTGAGGCCGAAGCAATTCCACGAGGACCAACCCATCGTGGGCGTGAGCTGCTGCGCCACCGCAGGCGCAGGGATGTTCTCGACGGCCAGCGCGGCCGGGACCGGGCACAGCGACAACACCAGGGCCGCCGTCAGTGCCACAGCCAGCAGAGTTTTCTTGCTTTTCATGAAAAAACATCTTCCTTTCTTCTTCTGTGCATGTATCTGTACGTTCATCGCAAACGGTTCAGGGGCCCAAATCTCAATCGGGAGGCGACGTGATGTTCACGCGCGCCAGATCGATGATTTTGCGGCTGTACACGGGCAAGTTGATGGTCTGTTTGTACTGCTGTGGACTGAGCGAGGTAAAGGCTTTGAAATCCCGCAGCATGTGGGAGTGGTCGTAATAGCCGGCGTCCACCGCGAAATTCACAAGCGTCTGCCCGCCCTGTGTGTTCATGCGATGCAGAAAGGTCTGAAACCGTATGAACTTGCAGTATGCCTTCGGGCTCACGCCCATGTGGCTGTGAAACACTTTGTCGATGTAGCGGGCTGAATAGCCTGTTTCTTCTTCAAGTTCCCGCACTTGGATGTCGCCGCTCCGACTCAGGATGAGCCCGAGCAGCACGCTCAGCAGACGACCGGAGGGGGAATCTGTCCAGTCGCCGACGCCGTTTAGAAAGTGATCGGCAAAGAGGTCGATACGCCGGGTGAACGCGTCTGTCCCCACGATCTGTTCCACAAGCTGCCGGCCGCCGGGCAGGTTCGACAGCAGAAGCCGGTTGTTGACAAGGTCCGCGTCTTTGATGCCGAAACGAAGCGAGAGGACGCCGGGGTGGAAGCGCACGCCGAAATACGTGACGTCCGGTTCGATGGCAACGCGGGTATTCTCCGTGACGGTGCCGCAAACGGCGGCCTCCGGGCGGCGGGGATCGCAGGAAAATAGGATGTCGATACAGCCGTCCGGCACGGCCATGATCTGGCTGTTGCTGTGGCCGGCGGTGAAGGAATAAAAGTGCGCCACGGGGGAGTCGAGCAGTGTCTTTTTGTAATATAGATTCGTGCACTGGACAAAAAAAGGTTGGATAGTATATACCTTGGTGATCACCGACCGGAGATCCATAATTTTCCCCTCCGACGCCCGCGCCGGCGTCGGCGCATCTGCCTGTTGATCTCATTATACAGGAACGTCGGCGGGACTGCCTATGCGCAGATTGTCTATAAATCCCCACTACATCTTGGTTACATTCGCCCCACCCTCCGGCCCCGGCCGCAGAGCCCGTCGGCGGCCCGCGCGGGGGGCAGGGAACAGGCGCAAATTTCGGGCGCCAAGTTCCGGTTTTTCCTAGTTTTGTTCTGAGGAGATGTGCTAAAGTGCAAAGCGTAAGCGTATGAGTCACAAGGGCGTGCCTCTCTGGGTGGGTGCGTCTTTGTGACATTTTATTTTAAGAAACGGGAGGAATACAACATGGCCAGCGTAAAAGAAAAAGTCAAGGGTTTTTACACGGTGGACGACGCGATTACCATGGACTACGAGACAACGCGTGACCTTCAACTGACACACCTGAACCGTGAGCGCACACTCAGCGGCGGCTGCAAGTACTTTGTCAAGGCCGACGGCACCAAATTTACCGACCACGAGGGCCGGGAGCATCTGGACATGATCGGCGCCGTCGGCGTGGCCAGCGTGGGCAACAACAATGACTTCATCTGGAGTGAGCTTGAAAAAGCGTTCCAGAGCAAACAGTACCTGATGGGCGCTATCGCGTACCACAGCATCGCAGCCGCGTTTGCCCACAACATGGCGCTGGTTTCTCCGGGCGGGCGGCTGACCAAGATGGGTACGGCGACCGGCGGCGCGGAGGCCATCGAGAGCGTCATCAAACTGGTGAAACTCGCCACCCGCGGCAAACCTGAGCGGACGCGCATTCTCTCCTGCGAGGGCGCCTTCCACGGCAAGACCACCGGCGCAGTCTCCGTCGGCGGCAAAGAAAAGTGGCGGATGTATCAGCATCCGCTGATGGAGTCGGTGGATTGGGTGCCCTATGGCGACGCCGACGCTCTCGAAGCGGCGCTGGCCCGCGGCGTCTACAGTGCGTTCTTCCTTGAGCCGATTCAGGGCGAGGGCGGCATCATTGTCCCGCCGGAAGGTTATCTGACCAAAGTCCGCGCGCTCTGCACGCAGTACGATACGCTCATGGTGGCGGATGAGATCCAGGCTGGCTGCGCGCGCACCGGAAAGATGTGGGCCGTGGACCACGAGGGCGTCGTGCCCGATTGTCTCGTGTTTGCCAAGGGGTTCTCCGGCGGCCTTATCCCGTTCGGCGGGTTCATCTGCACCGAGGCACTCTACGAGGCGGCCTACGGCAGTGTAGAGACCTGCTGGCACCACACCGCGACATACCAGGAAAACGGCCTCAGCGCCACGGCGGGCATCGCTTCGCTGGAGTTCATCTTCGAAAATGACCTGATCGAAGCCGCGGCCGAGAAGGGTGCGTACTTCATCGGCCGGCTGAAGGCCCTGCAGGAGAAATATCCGACCATCATCAGGGAGGTCCGCGGCAGGGGCCTGATGATCGGGCTGGAGACCTATGAGATCCCCGACGCGTACAAAGAGGGCTATGGGGACTATTTCGCGGACCCCATCAACAACGATCTGGTGGAGGTCTACCGTATTCAGGTGAATCACACGCTGAACAACCCGGCAGTGTTCCGTTTTCTGCCGCCGCTCACCGTCACCGTGGAAGAGATCAACTACACGCTGGAAAGCTTCGAGAAGTGCATCCAGTCCGCCCTGGCCCACACCGGACAGAGTGCCGGCGTGTGACGCGCAGCGCCCCGATTTCAAAAACGCAAACGTAAAAAAGGTGAAATGTAAAGAGCATTTGAAATAGAAATAGAAAAGGGAGGGACCTTTGTGAAACTCTCGCGCATTGAGATCATCACCAGCCTCTCCAAGTTCAATGAACTGAAGGCGGCTCTAAGCAAAGTCGGCGTGATGGGCATGACCGTGATGCAAGTCCTGGGTTGCGGCGTGCAGAAGGGGGCGCCGGAGCACGCACGAGAGGAGTATGAGGAGATGGAGCTGCGCCCAAAGCAGCTCATCACGATCATCACCACGGAGGACTTGACGAAGAAGATCATCGAGATCGTCAAGCAGGAGCTGTACACGGGCCACATTGGCGACGGTAAGATCTTTGTCTCGGAGATCAGCAATGTCATCCGTGTCCGGACCGGCGAGGAGGGCTTGGAAGCCCTGCGGCGCTGACCCCGACAGACGACGGATCAACGACCATATGATAGGGGGTATTGTCCATGCGAAATCAAGCGAAACTGGGGCTCGGCAGCGCCGTATCCACCGGCGTCGGCCTGATTGTGGCCACAAGCTGTCTCATGACGCTGGGGCAGGGGTCCGGAGCGCTGGGCGTGGCGTTCATTATCCCCATGGTCATTGCTTGCGCTTTGAACATGATGACGGCCGCTTCGCTGTGTGAGCTCAGCGCGCTGATGCCCAAGCTGACGGGCGGGCTGGCACAGTACACGCTTGCGGGGCTCGGCCCCTTCCCGACAATCGTCTCTATGGTAGGCGGGTATCTCTTTTGCAACAGCATGCCCGCCAGCGTGGAGGCCGCCATGCTCGGGCTCGCTGTCGTCGAGATCACCGGCCTTCCGATCTCACCCACGCTGGTGGGCATCGCCGTGACCGTCGCGCTCATCATCGCGAGTTTAAACGGCATCGACATGTTCGCCAAGATCCAAAACACCGTCGCCGGGCTCTTGATCGGCTCTATGGCCGTGATGGGACTGATCGGCGCCCTCGGGTTGGGTACGGGCGTCAAGGTGGAGCAGCCGCTCTCCGTCACCGGGGACATGGGGGCGATCCTGCCCCTGACCGCCATGGCGTTCTGGCTCTTCATCGGAGTGGAATTCATCATCCCCATCGCGACCGACATGAAAAATCCTCACAAACATGTCCCCATCAGCATGTTCCTGAGTCTTGCCATCATCTGTGTGCTGCAGATTGTCATGGTGCTGGGCTTTCACAACTACACCCAGTGGGGTGATCTCGCCGCTTCCAACGCGCCGCATATCCTTTACGGCGTGAACATGTTGGGTGGAGTTGGAAGAATATGGATGGGTATTGTCGCGGTGCTGGCGACAGTGAGTACGCTGAATTCGGTGCTGAACAGCTTGGCCAAGATCTGTTACGGCATGGCAAAAATCAATGTTTTACCAGGCTTCTTTCAAAAGACCAACAAAAAAGGAGCGCCCGTGTGGGGTGTGCTGCTCTTTGGCGGTGCGATCTGCGTGATTCAGGCCACGGGGCTGACCACAGCCGACGAGATCATGTTTCTGATCCTCACGGGTTCCATCTTCTGGATGGTCTCCTATGTGTTTATGCACATCAATGTGCTGGTGCTCAGGCGCCGGCTGCCCAAGGCGCCGCGCAGCTTCCGGGTGCCGACCATCTTCACCGTCCTCGGGATCGGCGGCGCGATCTACATGCTGCTCAACATCGCGCCGGACATCGAGACCAGCCGGCGGATCTGGACCCTGGCGGGCGTCGCCTTCGCGGCGCTGAGCGCATACGCGATCGCCTGGATCAAGTTCCGTATGAAAGTCCCGGTGTTCAAGAGCATGAGCCTGGAGAAGGTGATGGCGACGGAGAACGAATTTTACTACATCACGCATGTTAAACGGCCGCGGGAGCGCAGACGGCAGGCCCAGGTAGAGGCGCGGCGCCTGCGCAAAAAAAACCGCACCCAAGACTAAACAGCGCGAAGACTGTTGCCCGTAAAATAGACCCGCGCGGGCGGGGGGAGGAAGAATTGAGATATGAAACCAACATTTAAAGAGCGTTACCAGCTTTTTATCAACGGCCAATGGAAGGACGCCTCAGACGGCGCGACATTCGACGTCTACAGCCCGGCCACCGGCGAGAAGCTGACGGCCTGCGCGCAGGCGACGAGCGCCGATGTGGACGAGGCCGTTAGGGTGGCGTGGGCGGCGTTCCCCGCGTGGAAGAAGACGGCGCCCGCGGAACGCATGGCCATTTTGAACAAGATTGCCGCGATCATTGACGAGAACAGGGATCTGCTCGCGTCGGTGGAGACGGCGGACAACGGCAAGCCGATCCGCGAGACCATGAACATCGACGTGCCGGTTTCGGCGGACCACTTCCGCTATTTCGCGGGGGCGATCCGTGTGGAGGACGGCCGGGCCAAGATGCTGGATGAGAACACGTTGAGCATCGTTTTACAGGAGCCCATCGGGGTCGTCGGTCAGATAGTCCCCTGGAATTTCCCGCTGCTCATCGGTTCCTGGAAGCTGGCGCCGGTGCTGGCCAGCGGCTGTTGCACAGTGTTCAAACCTTCGAGCCACACCTCGCTCAGTCTGCTTGTGCTGGCGGAACTCATCCGCGACGTACTGCCGCCCGGCGTGTTCAACGTGGTCACTGGGTCCGGTTCCCGTTCCGGGAACAGTATGTTGGCGCACGAGGGGTTTTCGAAATTTGCCTTCACGGGCTCCACCGAAGTCGGAGGCACCGTGGCATCCGCGGCGGCGGACAAACTGATCCCGGCCACGCTGGAATTGGGCGGGAAGTCGGCGAACATCTTCTTCGACGACTGCAACATGGACATTGCGCTGGACGGCTTGCAGATGGGCATCTTGTTCAACCAAGGGCAGGTGTGCGCCGCCGGGTCGCGCGTGTTTGTACAGGAGGGCATCTACGACGAGTTCGTAGCCAAGGCGGCCGCGGCGTTCGACAAGATCAACGTGGGCGATCCGTTCGATCCGCGGACGCAGATGGGGTCGCTGATCTACGAGTCCCATATGCATGACGTACTGAACTACATCGAGCTCGGCAAGCAAGAGGGCGCCCGCGTCGCGGCGGGCGGATTCAGAGTCACGGACGGCGAGCTCGGCAAGGGTTTCTTTGTCCGGCCCACGCTGCTTGTGGACGCCACGAATGACATGCGGGTGGCGCAGGAGGAGATCTTTGGCCCGGTGGCCGTGGTTATCAAGTTCAAGGACGAGGACGAAGTCGTCAGGCTGGCCAACGAATCAGTCTATGGCTTGGCCGGCGGCGTCTGGACACAGGACGTCAACCGCGCGATCCGCGTGGCCCGATCGGTGGAAACGGGGCGCATGTGGGTGAACATGTACAATGCGGTTCCGGCCGGCGCGCCGTTTGGCGGCTACAAGAAATCCGGCATCGGGCGCGAGACCGATAAAGTGATCCTAGAACACTACACCCAGATGAAGAACATCATGATCAATCTCAGCCAGAGTCCCTCCGGTTTCTATTGAGTGGCCTGTCCGTCCGCTCCGGACGGACAGGTGCACTGCCGCCGGAACACCCCTCGTCAGGGCATATTCCGGCGGCGGTTTTGTTGCTGGGGGTAACTACGACTCTGTGAGGGATATCCGGCATTGACGCCGGTTCCTGCTCAATTGTACTTCCGTACTCATTCCGATTTCTTCTTCCCGCGATTCTTTCCCTATTTTGGAAGAGAAAATTCACTGCACACTGCGAACCACTACATGTTGTGGATATCCACAACATGTAGTGGTTTTATCATATGGACGTCAAAGGCGAACCAATAAATAGATAAAAAACATATTTTCTTTGCTATAAAATACTTGACAATTATTCTTTTTTTACATATAATCAAAAAATAGTGATAGAATTTTTGGCACGGCAATATACAGTGATGTGAGGAGGGAGACAGTCATGAAGGCAACGAGAATCGGTAAAAAGTTGATCGTCATGTTGGTCGTTCTGGCGATGGTCTTCAGCGCGGTGTTCGCTTCGGCGGTGAGCGAGGTGCTGCAAGAAGAGACAGACGTGACACAGCCGGAGAGGGAGCTCCGCGTCTTGCGGTTCAGAGTCGAAAAAGAGGTGGGAGAGGCCGAACTCGTGATTCGGCGGGACGGTCTCCGGTGGGAATTGCGGTTTCCCGTGCCGGAGGACAGACGGGACGGTTCTTTCATGCGTACGTGGGTAGACGGCGGGCTGGAATGGCATCCGTTCGAAGGGGCTGACAATGACGAATGGACGCTCAGCAGGCCGTTCCCTTTGGAAGCGCTCGATATTCACTTGCAGCCTGGGTGGATATTGGAGGGCGTCCATGCTTCTGAGAGTCCCGGCGAAGTATTCGTCGAAGAACATCCGGGAGAGGGGAGTGGTGATACGGGCCGTATCCGCCTTGGTCTGGAACCCGGTGTCTATGAATTTGACGTGATTTTTTGGGAGGGTTCCGCGGAACCGAAAGAAGTCGCCGTGGTTGTATTGGATGAGACGGGAGAATCCGTGGATGGCGGTTATGTAATCCATTGGTACAGAGATGAAGAGAAAGAGCCTTTTTATACGGGGAATCCGGCCATACTGCCGCCGGATTATGAATACACAGTTTATTATTTTATGATCGAACTGGACGATGCCCTCAAAGAGATTTATATGATACCGGGGCGGCATGGCTTTGACGCGCAACAGACAGATCAAAAGACGGTCACGTTGTTTCAGAAAAGCGTTGCGAGTTATGTGCTGACAGTTCGCGCCAACATTGACATGTACAGCGAACTGAAATTCGGGAATGGTAAAATTTGGTGGCATCACAAAACAGGCGCCGCGCCGGGGCGCCATTACGGCATGGACGAGCCGACGATCATAAACGGGTTTTCCTGGATGCCTTGGCAAGGCATCCCCGGCGAGCTGTATGAGGACATCGAGAGCGCGGCCTTGCTCCTCAAACCCTCCATAGGCCTTGATCTTGACGGCGCCTGGGAACTTGTGGGCATCAATGTGTCCGAGGCACGGGGCAGCGTCACGGTTTCCCAGTACCCCTCCGCGGAGAACGAATACACCGGCGCCGTCACGTTTGACGATATCAGACAATTTTCAGACGCATGGTACGAGGTGCAGCTGCTTTTGCGCTTCAGTGTACCACCTGCGCCATCGCAGTACACGATATCCGTAAGCGCCGGGGCGGGCGGAACGGCGACAGGGGGCGGCACATACGCGGAGGAAACCACTGTGAAGGTGACCGCGGCGCCGGATGAGGGCTATACCTTTGACGGCTGGTATGAGAACGACGCCAAGATCGGCGGCGACGCGGAATATGTCTTTACGGTCGATCAAAACAGATCTCTCGAAGCCCGCTTCACCGAGGCTGCCGTGCCTACAATTGATATTTCGATTGACAGCAGGCTCATCATTGAACCTTATCTGATACCGGACGAAAACAGCGAATCTTTCAATCCCAAGTTTTTGTTATCGGCAAATCAGCCGATAGCAGTCGCTCTTTATGTCGCTTCATATGACACAAAAAGCAGGCTCGTCGTTTTCAGTGCGGTATCTGTGGATTTAACCGTCGATATAGTTTCTGAGTTGCAGGCAGCGATTCCATACACGAGCGGGGCTGTCAATCGATTCTTTATATGGGATTCAAACTATAAAGTCCTCACAGACATAACCTCAATGGCAGATTTGGCTGTCGTATCTTCAGCGGCGTAAAGGTTGTCAGAACGCGAAACAGTTGAATGTTATTTGAGTGACCGTCCGTCCGCTTCGGACGGACAGACGCACCGCTGCCGGAACCGTCCCCGTCAGGGGGAGCGGTTCCGGCAGCGATGTTTTGTGTTGCTGGCACGTTGTCATTTGCCGAACGCAAGACTTTTTGGAGGCGGCAGGGGAGCACTGCTCCCCTGCGGAACTTTAATTGCTGAAATCCTTTAATGTATCCTGTGTAGCGTTGTAAATATCAGATATTTCAGAATGCGCTTGCGCGATAGCCTCGGATATATTTGTTACTTTCGTGTTGATCGCCGCAATGGATTCAGCCGCCGTACTTGAAATTTTGTCCGTTTGAGAAACAGTTTTCTGGGATTTGTTGGCAAGCATCTTCACTTCCTGCGCTACTACCGCGAAAGGCTTTCCGTGTATGCCTGCTCTGGCCGCTTCGATAGACGCATTCAATGAGAGAATATTGACTTGCTGAGAAATAGACGTGATGTCTTTTGACATTTTACCAAATTGACTTATCGCCTCGTTGACGCTTCCGATAGAATTGACAATTTCATCCGACAAACCGCTTATACATGAAATATCATTCAAAATTTTATCTATATTATCGAGGTTTACATTTGACAGATTTATAATCTTCTTGTGATCCGATTCAATCACATCTTTTTCATTTTGGACACAATTGCTTGGTATATCAAAGCCGAGCGCGATTCTCCGCGCCATATCATAACAAGATTCAGATCCGCACGCCCCGCAGTCGAATATTTTTTTCTCGTCTGTTAACTTGCCCAGAGCAACAAACGCTTTTTCTATTTGAGCGTCAGTTACGCTGTTTTGCACGGTATTTTTGGGTGTGTAGCGACGCAAAAAGTCGTTGAGCCGAAACATATTGTCAAACCTTCGATAAAGCGCGTCGTATTGTTCTCTGTCATAGCTGGTCAACACACTTCTGCGGTTTTTATCCATAACGACGCCGACTTCAAATCTGCTAAAATTATGGAAACAGCCTGTCCCGATATTGCACCCTTCGAGGCAGTTTAAAACATCGAATAGAGCGGGAAGATCACTCTCACGCTGTTTTGCGAACAATTTAAGTGCGTCATAGACAATCCTCGGACCTTCCGCCTGGTCTATACGCAGCTGCTTGCCCAAATAAAACTCAATATTTTCCTTCAGTCCACCTGGCATCGAAAAAAGACGCCCCAACGCCGCTTCTTCATGGTCGAAATCCGTCGACTCTGGCGGCAATTGAATGTTGTGACTTGTTATATATTCATATAGTTTCTTCAATGTTACGTTGTAGTTTATATAACCAGTATCTTCAAATTCATGTGATTTTGCTATGCAAGGTGAAAGTGCCGCTATCCCGTCTGTGACGTTACGATATTTTTTCATGTAAACAGCGGTGCAAAGCATGGGACTTTGCACCGGCGACAAGTATTTTATCAGGTCATGCTCATATAACAATATGTAGTTTACAATGGCGGGGCAAGGCTGTGTAATGAGCGACTTTGGATTCTCCTTTTGAATAAACCGTATGTGTGCCCATATGCAAATATCGGCCCCCAGAGACACGTCATGTATTTTTTTAACGCCCATTTTCCGCAGCCATGTAAGTACTCTGCCGCCGTCAAGCCCGCCAACGCGCATGGCCGGCGCGGCAAACATTGAAATGGGCGCCCCGTTTTTAAGATCACGCAAAAAACGCTCGGTGTCGTCCGTATAATCCCGCGCGCGATGTTTGCACGCGCGGATACACGCACCGCAGGCGATACATCTTTCCCCGTTTACCTTGACTTTTATTTGATTGTTGTTCGTGTATGTGACGCTTGCGCCTTCCATTGGACATACGCGCACACATTTGTTGCAACCGACACATGCGGACTCGTCGCTTATAACCAATTTTCGCATAAATTCCTACTTTTCCCGAGATTATATTTTGTTTATACCGTCGAAGTATTTGGTTTTTCGCAGGAAACGCAGTTGCACTCTCTGGAATTCAGAATAAAAATATACCATATTATTACATATAATATACCATGCTGAAATTCTTATGTCAATATATTTTCCAAATTTTGTAGGCGCGTCGACCGAAATCGCATCGACTCAGTCGCCGCCGGCCGTGTCTTCAGCCTCCCAGCGCAGGAAGGAGGATGTGAGGAGGGCCGCCAGTTTGATTTGATAGCTGTCGCTCTGCAGTTTCTCCGCCTCGCCCGGGTGAGAGAGAAAGCCGCACTCCACCAACACGGCCGGGCAGTGCACGTTGGCCATGAGATAGATATCCGCGTTTACGGGTGCCGACTGGCGGGTGTTGGCCGTGTCTAGGCGCTGTGTCGCGGCTTCCTGGATGATTTCGGCCAGCGCGCGGCTGCCGTGCGCTTTTCCGTAAAAGGCCTGCAGGCCAAAATACTGCGATTCGGTGAAGTAATTCTGATGAATCGAAAAGAGCAGCGCGTCCGGCACCGCCTCCGTACGCCCCACCCGGTTGATGAGATCCGACCGTTTGATTTCCCGGATGCTCCCGGTGTCCGACGCATTGTTGAGAGAGATGTCTTTTTGCCGCAGCATAACGGTGGGCACGCCCATGAAACGCATGAGAAGGTTTGTTTTGACGGCGACCTGCAGATTGAGATCCGCCTCGCGCACGCCGCTCTCCATGATGCTCCCGCCGTCCATACCGCCGTGTCCCGCGTCGATGACGGGGCGATAGCGCAACGCAGGCCGAAATGAGGGCGCGGGCCCCGTGGTGGGTACGGCCAACCGCCAAAACAGCACAAGCAGGAGTATTATGGCCGCCGGCAGCACCAACCAGGGCCACCGGACGCGCCGTCTTCTTCGTCTATGCAAACGCTCACCCCCCAATGTGGTTTTGATCCCCGACCCTTTATCATCCTATTCATTCCATAGTCCCCACTATGATTCCGATTGCGCCCGGGCGGCGTCAACCGAGGAAGAACTGCCGGGCCTCACAGTCCGCGGCGCCGTGAATTCGCTGTGTCTTTGTTACATCTGACGAAAAAATCGACCAGGATTGTACACGCAAATGAAATTGTCAAATTTCGTTGTAAAAAGAGGGAAACTTCTGAAGGATTGAAAAAGTATGCCTTTTTATGGAAGGCTATATCGCAGATCATAGCGTTCATATTTTACCACACATTGCCCTTAAAGTCAATCTCGCATTCTTGCGTTTTTATGCACTTATACGAATTCAAATCTCCTCAAATGGCCGAAAAGCGCACTTTGAAAAGGTATAGGTTATCAAGCCGCGGTCTTAAGGGTATCGTTGCCTCTAAACCATTGGTATTTCAGGCGTTTTGGTGTCGTTGGCAAAAAGAAATCAATCATTGAGAAAGAAAGGCGGATCATCATGTTCTGTAAACGCAAAAAGCAAATCAAAAGCTCCATCTCCGCAATTTCCCTGGCAGTTGTCGTGATCTTCAGCGTTGTGTTTCACGGAGCGCCCTTTGGTTTGGCTGCTGACGACGTAATTTTCGCGGGCGACGAGTGGAACGGGAAACCAGTTGCCTTTCAGATCAATCGTCAGAGTGCTCACGCGGCTTTTGTACCGTATGACACCGCGACCAAGGCACTCGACGGCGTGAAGGAAGCTTCGAACTATTACCAGACGCTAAACGGCGATTGGCGTTTCGAGTTGGCGGACAAGCCGGCCAACCGAAACACGCATTTTTTTGAGGAAGGCTATGACGTGAGCGGATGGGACACAATCAAGGTGCCGGGCAACTGGCAAACCCAAGGCTATGATCAGATCATTTACAGCAACACACGTTACCCCTGGACAGGTGTGGAAAGCCCCGGCGCGCCGGGCGCGCCCGTGACGTTTAACCCGGTGGGCTCCTACCGCAGGACGTTTGTCGTCAAACCGGAACTCCTCGCGGACGGCCGACAGATCTTTGTGTCGTTTCAGGGCGTGGAGTCCGCGTTTTATCTGTGGATCAACGGGCGCGCTGTCGGCTACAGCGAGGACAGTTACACCCCGGCGGAGTTCGACATCACGCCGTTTCTAGAGGTGGGTGAAAATTCCATATCTGTTCAGGTCTTCCGCTGGTCGGACGGCAGCTGGCTGGAAGATCAGGACATGATCCGCCTGAGCGGCATCTTTCGCGACGTATATCTGTATTCCAAGTCCGATGTGGAGATTTTCGATTACGTGGTCATGACGGATCTGGATGAGAACTACGATAACGCGGATTTCGGCCTGCGCCTCACCATGCGCGGGCTGAACGCGGATGCGGGATTGGGCTGGGTTGTCAGTGCCCGGCTGCTTGATGATGAAAGAAAGCCGATTTACAGCGAGTCCTTTGACGTGTCTTTCGGCGCGGACAAAGACGGATGGGGTCACGCGCTGTCCAATATGACGTCTGCCGCGGTCATTGCCGCGCCCAAACTTTGGTCTGCTGAACATCCAAACCTATATACGCTGCTGCTGGAGCTGAAGGATCCTCAGGGAAAGAGCGTGGAATTTGCCAGCGTACGGATTGGTTTTCGTGAGGTCGAACTTCGCGACTGGACAGGGCTGTTTGTCAACGGCAAAAATGTGATCCTCAAGGGCGTGAACCGCCACGAGACGGATCCGATCGAGGGCAGGTACATGACCGAAGAGCGGATGATCCAGGATATCGAGCTGATGAAACAGGCCAACATCAACACGGTGCGCACATCGCATTACCCCGACGATGTCAGATGGTATGAACTGTGTGACGAATATGGCATGTATGTGGTGGACGAGGCCAACATAGAATCGCACGGTGTGATGGGTGCCGTGCCGGGCAACAACAAAACGCAGTGGAGCGCCAACTGCGTCGATCGGGTGACGAGTCTTGTGCAGAGAGACAAAAATCATCCCTCTGTCATCATGTGGTCGCTGGGCAACGAAGCTGGCGCGGGCAGCGTGTTTCAAGATCTGTATGACGCCGTCAAGGCGCAGGATCCGACGCGGCCCGTTCACTATTTCAATAGCAGTGGAGACGGTTCGGCGGCGTATTCTGACGACAGGTCCTCCACATATCCGTCGGCCGACGGCAAATTCTCCGGACGTTTGAGTTTGCCCGCGATCGCCGCCGACAACAATCCCAAACCCTATTTTGCGCATGAGTATGCCCATTCTATGGGGAACAGCACCGGTAATATGCAGGAGTATGTCGATATGTTTGAATACAGCGACAAATTGATCGGCGGCTGTATATGGGACTGGGCGGATCAGACGGTCTATACAAAAATACCTGGACAGGACACGGTGGTGCGCTCCCTGGTGGACGACGGACCCGGTAAGCTCAAGACGGAGACGTTCACAGGCAATCTTACACCCAGCAAACCGGGAACAGGCAATGCCGCGCTACGCGGGACAGCGCTGCTGCCGGCCGATGCGAATCTCAACGCCGGGAGGAGTAGCATCACTCTGGAAGCACGGGTGTATCCTGAGCGTACGAGTCAGCAGTATGTCACCATCGCGGCCAAAGGAAACGAGCAGATTACGCTGCAATATTTGAGCTCCGGTAAAATTGAATTCTGCTACAAATCGGGAAGCAGCACCTGGATTTCCGTTGCGCCCAATGCGCCGTCGAACTGGTTTGACAATTGGCACCATGTGGCGGGTGTATTCGACGCCTCAAGCCGGTCTATGACGGTGTACATCGACGGCAATGCGGCGGGCAGCCTGACAAACATAGCGCCTGAATTTTTGGTCCGCAATGTCAACACACAGCAGTATGCCATCGGGACAAACACTGAGCGGTCAGGCCGAAACTTTGTCGGTTTGATAGACGACGTGCATGTCTATGACAGGGCACTCTCTCCCGACGAGCTCAGGGACGCTGACCGAGGACCGGACGGGGCCGATGTGGCATTCTGGGTCGATTTCGACGCCTTTGTGGCAGGTAAAGTGAAGGATCTTGGCTTGAAAGGTTATGAATTTGTATACAATGGGTCTCTTGAGGTGTTCGGCGCAGCGGATGGCAATGGCAGCGCTCTGAACGGTACGGCTGTCTTGGAATCGGATGAGAGATTGAATATCACGGGCAGCCTCACGCTGGAGGCCCTTGTGTTTCCAAAGACAGTCACAGGAAACAATGTGAACGGGGCAATCATCACAAAAGGCAATTCACAGTACGCGATGAAGTACATTGGGACAAACAGTAAAAAAGTCATTGAGTTTTTCATCTATGATGCGAATCAGACGGGAGGATCGAGTTCGAAATGGCTGTCGGTGGAAGCCGACGTGCCGGATGACTGGTTTGAAAACTGGCACACCGTAGCGGCCACCTTCGATGCCGATGTAAAACAAATCAGCATCTACATAGACGGCGCCTTGTCAGTGAGTCAGAGTGTGCTTGGCAGCGCATTCAGCGCCGCCGATTATCCTGTGGCCATCGGCATGGATACCGAACGATCCGGCAGGGTGTTCTCCGGCTATATCGACAATGTGCACATCTACAGACGTGCGCTGACACAGGATGAGTTGAACCGCACCAACCGGACGCCGGACGATCCGGATGTCGCCCTCTGGATGAGGTTTGACGAGATCGCGGAAGAGGTGACGAAGGTGCCCGACGGGGATGCCCTCTACTATTCCGCCTACGGCGGCGACTGGGGAGACAACCCCAACGACGGGAACTTCTCTGGCGACGGCATCGTGGCCGCCGACAGGACGCCGCACCCGGGGTACTACGAGGTAAAGAAGGCCTATCAGGGCTTTCGAATTACAAAGGCGGATTTGCACAGTGGCGTGGTAAAAATCGACAACTTGCTGGAATTTAGCAATCTAAACGAATATGAAGTTTGCTGGGAAACTTTGGAAAATGATAAAGTCATATGCGCAGGCGTCTTGACGGACGATGAGGCGGATGTGCCGCCTGCGTCGTCCAGACTGGTGACGCTGGGCCGGGTCGCGCCCGAGACCGTCGTAGACGGGAAGGATTATATACTGATGGTGTCCATCCGGCTGAAAAAAGCCGAACGCTGGGCAAAGGCCGAGTTTGAGACGGCGTTTGAGCAATTTGAGAATCCCTTTGTGCCAAACGAATCCGGGGTACTGGCCGACATCGGTGCCTTCGACGCGGATGCCGTCGCGCAGTCGGTCAACGTGCTGTCCGTCAGTGGAGCGGGGTTCAGCCTGTCTCTCAACACACAGAGCGGCGCGCTCACCTCGTACAGAGTGAACGGAAAAGAGACGCTGGCGGATCCTCTCATTCCCAATTACTGGAGGCCGCGTATAGACAACAGCGCGATAAACGGCAAATACAACGATCCGGCCGCGACGGTGAGCGCGGTGACCGTAGACAGCACGGACAAAAAAATCACAGTGGACGTCACGCTGACATACGCGTCGCTCAACAATTCCGTCAACAACATCCGTTATGTCATCTATCCAACGGGCGCAGTGGCTGTCACGGCCCATTTCCAGCCAAAGTCCAGCGAGAATCTGGGGCGTATTGGCATGAAATTTCAGATGCCGGCCGGCTTCGACCGTGTGACCTATTACGGCAGAGGCCCGGAGGAGAACCACATCGACCGAAACACCGGATCGAAAATCGGCGTTTACGACACGACGCCGGATGACATGTTTGTGCCGTATCTGCGCCCTCAAAACACGGGCAACCGCACCGGCGTCCGCTGGGCGGCCCTGTCTGACCAGGACGGCGACGGCCTGCTCATCTCGACGGCGGACGGTATGGAATTTAGTACGCTGCACTACGCGGCGTCCGAGCTCAACACCAAAGCGCATCCGTATCAATTGAAAAAATCGCCGCAGACGCACGTCACGCTGGATTTGATCCAAGAGGGCGTCGGCAACGGGAGCTGTGGCCCGACCGTGCTGGAACAGTACATGGTGAAAACCAACCGCGATTACACATTCAACTTCCGGATTCAGCCGGTAAAGCGCGTTGTGGACGACGTGCAGATGCTGATGGACGAGGCGCAGACACTGATCCTCAGCGAGACGATCACCGGCATCAAAGTGGACGGCAGGCTTCAGCCGGATTTCAGTTTGGACAAAAGGGAGTATGTCATCCCGTATCTGTCCGGACGCGGAGACCTGCCTGTTGTGGAGGCCGTGACAGCGCACAAATCGATCGCCGCCGAGGTTGTCCAAGCGCAGAGTTGGGACGGCGTCGCCACAATATGCGTAAACGACATCGACGGCAGCCCGATGGAATTCACTGTCCGCTTCACGCAAAGCGAAGAGATCCCGATTGCGGACGTCGCCTGGGTATCGGCGACAACCGGCTGGGGCAGTATCGCAAAAAACACGAATTTGAACGGCGGCCCCATACGGCTTACGGTGGACGGACAGAAACAATCCTTTGATACAGGTCTCACGGTGCACGCGACCGCTCGCCTCACATACGATCTGACCGGACTGCAATATGAGATCTTCGACGCGTGGTACGGCTTGGAATGGGAAGGCGGGACAGACAGCAGCGGGAACCCGTCGTTGGGCCTCGCGACATTTGAAATCTGGTTGGACGGCGAACGAGTGGCGTATGCCCCCAATGTCACCCAGGAAACAGAGGCCAGCCATGTCCGGCTCAATGTCGCCGGCGCCAAAGAGCTGGTGTTGTATGTGGACCAGGGCGTGTCCAACGGACACGACCACGCCTCGTGGGCGGATGCGAAATTTGTCTCCCGCGCAGAGCAGGATCTTGCAGATATCCGGGTCACCGAGGCGCCGGATATGATCCGACTGGCGAAGGGCAATGTTTACGATGTCGGAGTGAAGACGGAACCCGCCGACGTTTCGGTGTACTGCGCGGTCACGCCGGCCGGCAAAATCGCTGACATACGGGGCAGTCGGATAACCGCAAGGGAGACGGGCGCCGCCGAATGTGTGATCTACCTCACGAAAGAAGGTTACCGGCCCAAGACAATTTCAGTTCCGATCCGTGTGTACGAGGGCGGCTATCCAGAGATCGTGGCCTTGCAAGATGTGTCGGTTGTGACGCTGACCGGGTTGGAACCGGCTTTGCCGGCGCAGGTGAGAGCGGGGTACGCCGACGGGCTGACCGCACTGACGGGTGTGCGGTGGAGCAGCGTGGATCCGTCACAATATGCCGCGCCCGGCCGTTTTGTTCTGACAGGTACGGTCGAGGACACAAACCTACAGCCCCTGTGCACCGTCACTGTGAGCGCAACCAACACCATTTCTCAGATCCGCCCTGTGAAGATCTATGTCGAAGAAGGCGATATCCCAGCCCTGCCGGCATTTGTGACGGCGTTCATGGCAGACGGGACTGCGACGGATGTGAAAGTGATGTGGGGTGTCGCGTCCGGATTTGTACCTGGCGTCTACGAAGTGTGGGGCGACGTCGAGGGGACTGCCGTGAAAGCCGTTTGCGAACTGCATGTGTACAGCGCCGTCAGGATGGTGACGGCGCTGGCGGCCTCCGCTGTGCAGACCAACGCGTGGATTGCGCCGATTCTTCCGCAGACAGCGATTGCCACCTACGCGGACGGCGGTACGGAGGTGTTTTTGATTGACCACTGGGAATCGGTTGCGCCGGAACAATACAATCACGCAGGCGTGTTCGAGGTGAGAGGGTACGTCACGGGGTACGGCGCACCGGCGGTCTGCACCGTGACGGTGGTATCAAACAACATCTCCGTTGACGACCGGGCAGTCATTGAGCCGATCTTCCTCCCGGACAGCGATAGCGCGTTTTACAACCCGGCGTTCACCGTCAGTGCTCACGCCGACGTCACGGTCTATCTGTTGGCCGCAGCCTATGACGGCGTCGGCAGACTGGTCCGCGCGGTTTCTTCCATAGCGGTACTGGCCCTCGGTGAGAGCGCATCGCTGCAGGCCGCACTGGTCCGCCCGTCCGAGGCGATTTCATATCAATTTTTCCTGTGGGACGCCGATATGAAACCTCTCGCCAAAATCACCGCGTTGTCATAACGCGCCGCAGACAACCAGATATCGCCATATGTTGTGATTTTCCACAACATATGGCGATATCTCCCAAAAGGGGAAATCGGAAGTGACAACTGTAATCCCATATGAAGTAGCCAGATGCGCAGTTCACCGCACCATCCAGAGGGAGACCAGCGCAATGTTGTCGCGTATGTCCAGCGTGTCCTTCGTGATCACCGCGCCGGCACCGCCGCCGAAGTTTTTGAGAAATGCCCGGATGCCGGATAGGTCCTCGTCCGATATCTTACCGCGGAACTTGACCTCGACAGGCAGGACGGAGATTTTTTTGTCGAGAACGATGTCAACCTCTTTGTGACCGCCGGAGGCGCTCCAATAGTTTACGGCATAAAGGTTTTCCTGCGCGCAGGCGAGCGCGGCAGTCACGGCACAGCCCTCCGCGATGTGGCCGGTCGCGCCGTCCTCCAGCATGGACGCTCGCAGCAGCGCGTTTCGCAGACCGCAGTCGGTGATATATAGCTTCTTGTTCTTGCGGATGACTTTTCCAATGTTGGTGGAATAATTGTCCAATATGCCGACCATGAACGCGCTTTTCAGATAACTGAGGTAGTTGGACACCGTTTGAAAGTCGACGCCCAGGGTTTGCGCCAGCGTTGTATAGGCATGCGGTTGTCCGCTGTTTGCGGCGACAAAGTACAGAAGTTTTTCAAGAAGTTCCGGGTTTTTGACCGTATAGATGCCAACGATGTCCCTAAATAAGCCGCGAGCGATGATGTCCTCTGTGAGTTGTTTTTGCCAAAGCAAGATGCTGTCTGACGCAAAAAATTCCGGATATCCGCCAACGAGTAGGTATTCATTCAATACGCGACCGGCCGGTATTCTGCATTCCTCAATCTCTGATTGTCGCTCCATGAGAATCCGCGCATATGCAAGGGGATCGTCAAAAAATGAAAACTCGGGAAGCAGCGCCTGCAAACCGAGTACTCCGCCGTCTCCCCTATAGACGTCGCGAAAAGCGGCAAACTGATCAAAGCAGAGCGGTAATATGTTCACGGTGTCCATACGCCCCAACAGAGATTCCCGCGCGCCATGGAACAGATGGGTTGACGAGGAACCGCTGACGATAAATTTGACTCGATATTTCCTGTCATAATACGATTTGAGCCACTGCTGCCAATTGGAGATGAAGTGGATTTCGTCTATAATGACATAGATAGTCTCCGCCAAATCCTCCAAATTTTGTTGCAGGATGTCCGTTTCGTAAGCGGTCAAGATGTCGCCTATCGTGTTGGTCTCTGTAAAGAGGGCCGGCTCATCGCCGCTGAAGAACAGAACGTGGATGGGTTTTGTGCCCGCTTTGAGCAGATGGTCAATCGTTTGAAAGAGAAGTGTGGACTTCCCAACGCGCCGCGGACCCACCACGGCTAGGATCCGCCGTTTTTTCAGTTGTTTCGCGACGGTGTGAAACTCGCTTCTTACGGTGCTGTAGATAAAATCCCGGTCCACAGCGCCGGACCGCCACCAGCGGTTGAGCCGCTGCAGCACCGAGGTCAGAGCATACATATACATCACTCCGTATTTCAGTATATGATATTTGTCGGTCTGAGTCAATAAAACCCCCGCTCACAGCGCCGCCTGCAGGGCTTCTTGGATGTGGCGTGCGCGGATGACCTCCAGGCCCTCTGGGGCCTGGAGTTTTTGCGTCCCTTGGCGGGGGATCAAACAGGTGGAAAAACCCAGCCGGGCCACTTCGGCCAACCGTTGGGTCAGCCCGGATACCGCGCGAAGCTCCCCGGCCAGCCCCACTTCGCCGATGGCGCAGAGCCGGCCGTGTACAGGCTTGTCCCGCGTGCTGGAGGCACAGGCCAGCAGGGTGGGAAGATCGGCGGCCGGTTCCCCACAGCTCAGACCCCCGACGACATTGATGTAGGCGTCGCAGTTGCCTGTGAAGAGGCCGGCCCGCTTTTCCAGCACAGCCAGCAGTAGCATGGCTCGATTGTAATCGATACCGCTCACCATGCGCCGGGGTACGCCGAAGCTGGTGGGTGTCACCAGCGCCTGCACCTCGGCCAGCACCGGACGCGTCCCTTCCAGCACGCAGGCCACACAGGAGCCGGAGACGCCGAGGGGCCGTCCCGCCAGCAGGAACTCGGAGGGGTTCGGCACCTCCTCCAGCCCCTCGCGGCCCATCTCGAAGAGACCGATCTCGTTTGTGGATCCGAAACGGTTCTTGGCGGCCCGCAGCACCCGATAGGTCAGCGAACGCTCCCCCTCAAAGTAGAGTACGCAATCTACCATGTGTTCCAGCACCCGAGGGCCCGCAATGGCGCCTTCTTTATTGAGATGCCCAATCACAAACACAGTGATCCCCCGGCCTTTGGCCAGTTCCATGAAGGCCAGCGTGCAGGTCTTGACCTGGCCCACATTGCCGGGCGCCGCGGAAAGATCTCCCGTGTGCATCGTCTGAATGGAATCCACGATCAAGATGTCGGGCGCCAGCGCATCCACCGCGCCGAGCAGCGCGTCCAGCTCCGTCTCGGCCAACACAAAAAGACGTCCGTTGTCACAGACGCCCAGACGGTCGGCCCGGAGCTTGATCTGGCTCGCCGACTCCTCCCCCGAGACATAGAGTACTTTGAAACTGCGCGACAGACAGTCACAGATCTGTAGCAGCAGCGTCGACTTTCCGACGCCCGGCTCGCCGCCCACCAGAACCAACGATCCCGCCACGGCGCCACCGCCGAGGACACGGTCGAGTTCCCCCAGCCCGGTGGAAAAACGCGCCTCCCCAACGAGTGACAACGCACCCAGCGGGTACGCGGCCGGCACACGTGTCGGCGTGCCGGCGCGCGCCGCTGTCGGCCGCGCCACTTCCTTCGGCTGTTCCGTCAGCGTGTTCCAGGCCCCGCAGGCGGGGCATTGTCCATTCCATTTAGAAAACTCATTGCCGCAGTCGGTGCAAAAAAATGCCGTCTTCGCCTTCATCCGCCCCGCCGTCTCCTCTAATTTTCCTATATTTACCAATAATGATATCTATTCACTCCATAGTCTCTCCATAGTCTCCGCTATGGTTTCCGGTTGCGTCTGGGCGGCGTCAATCGAGGAAGAACTGCCGGGCCTCATAGTCCACGGCGGCCTCCTGCCCACGCAGCACACGCAATACGCCGCTGGACAACGCCAGGGTCTCGTCCTCGCCGGGGAAGACATAGACGGGCGCCAGCTTGTCCACGCGTTGTTTGATGGCACCGGTGAAGCGATTGGAGTGCGCCAGCCCGCCGGTGAGGATGACAGCATCCACCACGGCCTCCAGTGCCATGGCCATGGCGCCGATCTCTTTGGAGACCTGGTAGGCCATCGAATCCATCACAAGCGCCGCGAATTCGTCGCCGTCATTGATCATTTTTTGGACTTTTTGTAGGTCATTTGTCCCGAGATAAGCGCGCATGCCACTATTTTTGATGACTTTGTCGACCATCTCCGTCTCTGTATACTCGCCGGAATAGCACAGACGGATCAGCGGCACGGCGGGGATATGTCCCGCCCGTTCAGGTGTGAAAGGTCCCTCGCCGGAGATGGCGTCGTTGACGTCGATCACGCGCCCATACCGGTGCGCGCCCACCGTGATGCCGCCCCCGAGGTGCGCCACCACGAAACGGCAATTTTCGTAAGGTTTTCCGAGCTGGCTCGCCAGCCGCCGGGCGATGGCTTTTTGGTTCAGCGCGTGAAAGATGCTGGCGCGCTCGATGCCCGGCATGCCGGTGAGCTTCGCATGGCGGTCCATCTCGTCCACAACAATGGGATCGACGACGTAGGCGGGGCGCCCGAGCGTCTCGGCGATCTCGCCGGCAATGACCGCGCCGAGGGCCGAGGCGTGCACGGCCGCCGCCGCGTACTGTAGGTCGCGCAGCATGGCCGCACCAATCCGATAGACGCCGCTCTCGATGGGTTTCAGCAACCCGCCACGGCCCGCGACCGCGTCCACCGTGTGCAGGCCGACGCCGGCCTCCCGGAGTGCCCGCGTGACGCAGTCCTTCCGCAGGTCCTTCTGGTCGAGGATGGAACCGCACCGAGCCAACGCATCCCGATCGTGCCGGACAGTATGGATCAAGATGGGCGACTCGTCGTCATAGACGGCAAACTTTGTTGAAGTGGAGCCGGGGTTGACAGTGAGGATGCGAAACACGCCTTCCGGCTTGTCGGGCACGGCCGCAACGGGGACAACCTCCTCCGCCTCGTCGGCGGACGCCTTGATCTCCCGTCTGCGAACCACTTTGCGGCCGCCCAGCGTCATGCTCGCACTGAGGACGCAGTCCAAATTCAGCAGGTGCTCCATGACCTGCGCAAGTTTCGTGTGAGTGCCCTCGATCGAGATCTCCATGTGCGAGATATTCAGCTGTTCCGTCTCGTCCACGAACAGACGCTTGATGTTCCAGCCCTCATGGCGGATATGCCCCGCCACCCGGTCCAAAACACCGGGCACGTTGAGCACCGACAGCTCCACCTCTTCGATCTCACGCCGCATCCTATGCACCTCCCGTATATTCGGGCGTTTGTGTATCCAGTATAGTATCCCGAAACGGGAAAGTCAAGGCGAGGGAGGCTGTGAATCCGCCTCGAATGCGTCAACGCCATACTGGTGCTTACCTTCAAAAGCATACTCCTTGATTTCGCGGATGGCTGCGTTCATCTCATCCAGAGTCATACCAGCAACTGGTGCGAACACGTTGTGCTCTCCGTCAGCAGGCGTGATTTTGCCGTCTGCGCCGACTTTCGCCGTGAAGTTTGGAGCGTCTTCCTCATACCAAGAGCCGTTTGGCTCTATAAACGCAATTGTCGCGCCCGCCGTGTCAATATAGTACCCCTGCAAAATATACTCAGCGAAGCGGGATACCAATATCGGGTGTTTGTAGAGGTAGGTGACGTCCTTGTACAGATACGCCGTTTCAATGCCGTCATACTTGTTCAGCGCCGGGGACAGGGAGTGAGAGTGAAGCAGTCCCTTGTCGTCAACCTCAAAGAGACAGTCCAAGTCGCCGTAGACGTTCCAGTTTTCGGCACTCTCAAACTTAACGAGCGGAAGAACGTACACGCCGCCCACACGGAGCAGGTTGGTTTGTTCATCGTTGGTACAACCGCCGTAAAGTTGCTGCTCAATCGTAAAGGTTTCGCTTGGACTGTCGCCAAACATAAACTCGACAGATGGCAGAGAGCAAGTCGCGATTTGCCCGTCTTTTGTTGCCTTTACGCTGTCCGCACGGACAACCGCGAACGCCGCCATTGTGTCTTGCGAATCATTGTGAAAGAAGGCCCGCATTAGATAGCGCAATTCGTTTGTCACAAGGCGATCTGCCGCTACGCCGCCGCCTTCGTCCCAAGTGTAATCGCCTGTGGGCAGCCCCTTAATGCTGTCGATGGTAACGTAATTGGGGGCGCCCTCCAACGCGCCGCCGATAATCTCGCCGCTGTCTGCGCCGCCTGTATTCGTGCCGCCAGCGACATACCCAGGCGTGCCGCTCTCGCCGCTATTTTGCGGAAACACCACGCCGCGCAAAGCGAACGCGCTCACGGCAAGTGCCAGACACGCCGCCGCGGGCATAGCCCATTTTGGCCACGGCGCGAATGTCATGACGCGCGCCGATTGTCCTTTGGCGGCGTCAGCGTCCTCAATGTATTTGTCGTCAATGCCGCCGATGGCGTTATATAAGTCTCCGCTGTTCATACGATAATGCCCTCGCTTTCCAGGTGAATTTTCAGGTTCTTCCGCATCCGAAAGAGTATTGATTTGGCTTTGCTTACAGACGTTCCAAAGTCGGCGGCGATTTCCGCCAGGCTGTCTGTATGCCAGTAACGGCGCACAAACAGCCGTCTGTTCACGTCAGACTGCGCAGCAAGAAAGCGATTGAGAACCTCGGTCATGCTTTCCACTTCAATCTGCCGCTCCACGCTCGAACCGTCGTCAGACAGCACTTCTTCCAGTTCCGACAGCACAACGTCAAACTGGCCGCCGCCGCGCTTCTCCGCTTGACGCTTTTCCCAAACGTGCAGAGCCAGATTACGCGTTATCTTGCCAAGAAATGCCGACAGCTTATTGGGGCGTTCGGGAGGGATGGCATTCCAAGCGCGGGCGTAGGTATCGTTGACGCACTCGTCCGCGTCCTCGTTGTTCGCGAGGATGTTCATCGCAATTTTGTGGCAGTACCTGCCGTAGACCGCCGCCGTTTCGCCAATCGCCGTCTCCGACCGCTCCCAATACAGAGCTATGATCTGCTCATCGCTCACGCTGCTCATCCTTCCCGCCCGCCATTGAAAGACCTTTCACCCATATAGACCGAAAAATTCACCGCAGGTTGCGCGGGTGTTGAAAATAATTTTATAAATGCGATTACGACGTCTTCACCATCACGGGGGTGAAGTTGTCCGCGACGGCGATGTAATAGCGTTTCAGCAGATCGACAAAGAAGGCGGAGCGGGCGATGTCTTCACCGAGAAAGTGGAGCTGCTGCTGCAAATAGTAGTGCAGACACGCCTCTGTGGGGATCGCCTGCTCGGGGGGGCAGCCGGTCACGTAGCCGACGATTGCCGGTTTGATGGCCGCGATGGAGGTGCAGGCCAAGATCACGTAGGCGTCTGGGGACGTCCCTTTGGCCAGTGCGTACTTCATCAGGACCTCGGCGATGATGCCCTCGATGCGCGTGCGGACCGCCGACTCTCCGGAGATCTCGCAATAAAAGCGGCCGTAGGGCCTGCTCTTTAGGCAGAGATAGAGCTCCAGCGCGCTGGAAAACAGAAACATGTCCGCCGTGTCCGGCCGCAGGTCGGAGACGTCGATGAGGCTGTCGAAACCGTCGCGCACTTTGCGGTAGACGATCTGTGCCATCTCGGCCTTGCTGTTGAAATAGTATTTCATGAGACCCAGGTTGGTGTTGGCCCGTTCGAAGATTTGGCGGACCGTCGTCGCCTGATAGCCGACCTCATAGAAGAGCTCGGTGGCGGCGCAGATGATGCTGCCTCGGGTCTCGACGCCCTTGCTGTATCGCACCGGATCACTCCTTGTTGAAGCGTGCGCGGCGCCTTCGCGCGCACTGTGTGAAAGATTGCACTTGCCGCCGCGCGGGCAGGCGGGCGGTGGGTCGTCAAAACGTCCCGTCCACGACGCTGACAGGCCGGTCCGCGAGATAGGCCTTGAAGTTGTCGATCGCCAGTGAGACCTGACGCATCCGCGAGGTCTTTGGCAGCCAGGCAATGTGCCCGGTGACGAGGACATTGGGGAAGGTCAGCAGCTCGTTTGGCCCGGCGGGCGGTTCCTCGCAGAGCACATCCAGCCCCGCGCCCCCCACCTTGCCGCTCTTCAGGGCCTCAATGAGATCCGGCTCGCAGATCAGTTGTCCGCGGGCGGTGTTCAACAGCAGTACGCCGTCGCGCATTGCGGCAAAGGCCGCCCGGTTCAACATACCGCGGGTCTGCGCTGTCAGCGGGACGTGGACGGAGAGAACGTCCACCCGCGCGTACAGTTCCGCGAGCGACACTTGCTCGATATCCTGAAACACGGATCCCTCCTGTACGTAGAGGGAGTGGGAAATTACTCTCATGCCGAAGCCCTGCGCAATGCGCGCGGCGCATAGGCCGATCTTGCCCAGACCGAGGATGCCGAAGGTCTTGCCGTGCAGTTCGATCCGCGGGGTCAGCGAGTACATGTATTTCGGCGCGTCCGGTTCCCACCAGCGTGTGTTTTTCACATAGTCGCTGTGCAGTTCCACACGGTGACAGAGAGCAAGCAGCAGCGCAAAGGCATATTCGGCGATTGTTGTGTCGCCGTAGGCGGTGTTTGTGATCGTGACGCCGCGCCGGCGCGCCATCTCAAAGTCGATCTCGCCGTACCCATGCGCCAGCGTGGCGACGTAGCGGAGCTTCGGATGGCGCGCGAAAAAGTCTTCGTTCAAATACTCCGCTTGGATCCACACGCCGAAGAGCGCCTCCGTGTCCGCCGGAACACGCTCGCTCATCTCCCGCCCGGTGGGACGGCGGTCGTAGGGGAGAAACGAAAATTCCACGCCGTCAATCGCAGAGAGTTTTTGCCACTCAACTGTTAGTTCCTCCGGTGTGATGTCGACGCTGGTAGATTTTGACAACAAAATCACAGCTTTCACACGCCTCACTCCTTTTTCTATTTTCTATGTTCTCTATTTTTTCATCATATTCATCATAGACTTCCAGAGGAAATTTGTCAATAAAATTATACATGTATAAAAATAAATGTGCTCCTAAGGAAGAAAAAATGAAATATAAAATTGAAAATCATGCATAAATTATCATATAAGTTGAAAAAATCGGAAATAAATGCCCTTAAAATGAAATTTTCTGTGTGAGTAATTTTATTTTTAAAAAATATCTTGACAAATAAAATTATATGTGTTTAACTTATAAGTGTTTTCAAAGACGAGGACCGGCCTGGGAAGAGGCCCTGTGCCCCCGTGGAAACGTGGACCCGGTGTCTCCCGCATCGAGGGGCCGGCCGCGGGGAGGGGGAGGTCCATGACATCGGAAGAGAGAACACGGCGGTTGGGCAGCGCACGCCTCATTCCCCTGATCCTGGCGATGTCCGCGCCGGCCATCTGCGGCAACCTAAGCAACGCGCTCTACAGCATCATCTCCCGCGCGTTTTTGGGAAAATTTGTAAGCCGTGCCGCATTGGGGGCCATCGGGCTGATCTTTCCGCTCAACAATCTGATAGCGGCGCTCTCCGTCATGGTCACGATCGGCGGCGCCGCGCTGATCTCCCTCTCGCTGGGGGCGGGGGACCGCAAGCGGGCCGACGCCGCCTTTACCAATATTTTGACCTTCTCCGCCGCCGCCTCGGCCGCAATTTCGCTCATATATTTTCTGTTTGCCGAGCAGCTTGTGCATCTCTGCGGGGCGGACGAGACCAGCGCCCTGTTCGTGCCGGCGGTGCAGTACCTTCGGATCTCCGCGTTCGGACATATCTTTCAAGTGGTGAACCAGACCGCGGCCTCCGCCATCCGGGCGGAGGGGAATACGCTCTACTCCATGGTCGTCTCCGTGCTGGGGAACTTTGTCAATGTGGGGCTCGGTGCGCTGTTCATTGTCCTTTTCGGGTGGGGTGTGCGGGGTGCGGCCCTCGCGACGCTGTTCTCACAGTGTATCGGCGCCGTGTGCAGCCTCTCCTATTTTGTCCGCAAAAAGAGCGTCGTGCGCTGGTGCGGCCTGCAGGCGCTGGCGTGGCGGCCAGTTGGGCGGGTGCTCTCGATGGGGCTTGCGCCAGCCATCTTCCAGGGGCTCAGCTTCTTCACAAACCTGCTCATCAACAACGCGCTGATGCGTCACGCCCCGGCGGTGCTGGGCGCTGGAGGCGGCGATTTGGCCATTGCCGCGGTGTCCGTCATCGCCACGGCGGAAAACGTCGCGCTGATGATCATCATGGGGATGAACAACGGTATCTCCTCCATCATCGGTTATAACTACGGGGCGAAAAATTATCCCAGGGTGCGCAGGACATCCCTTGTGGGTCAGGCGCTGGCCAGCGCGGCCGCGGCGGCGGTTTGGGCGCTGATGATGTTCGCGCCCTCGCTGCTGTTTTCTCTGTTTAGCAGCAGCGGCGACGTCGCCATTTTGGCTTACGGCGCGATGGCTGTTCGCAAGAGTAAGCTGTTTATGCTGTTTGTAGGATTTCAAACCCTTTCCTCCATGTACTATTCGGCCATTGGAAAGCCCCGTGTCGCCACTTTCATCTCCATCTGCCGCAACGGGCTGTTTCTCATCCCCGCGCTGTTGGTGCTCCCCCAGTTCTTTGGGCTGGACGGCGTCCTCTACAGCACGGCGGTGTCGGACGTGTGCTCTGTGGCGGTGGTGGGTGTCATCTACCTGGCGGGCATGCGGGACCTGCGCCGAAAGGCGCGCGGGCTGCCGGAGGATTCGCAGGCGCCCGCCGCCGCCAAGCAGATGGGCATGTGAGGCCCTGCGGCGCAAAACCGAGGAAAGACCACGGCGCGCGGCGCCAGGCATATCGAGAATATTGACGTCAGCAATGGAGCTGAAGCGCTTGCGCTTCGGCTTTTTTTGTTAGAGACGCCCTTTTGAGGCAGGAACGGGGGGACGGCGATGGTCAGGTATATTATAAAGAGGTGTTTTATCGGGGTGGTGACGCTGTTTGTGCTCATCACGGTGACGTTCTTCCTGACGCGGTTGATGCCCGGCAATCCCTTTGAGGGAGACAACGTCAGTACGGCGACGCTGGAGAAGTTCGCAGAGGAGTACGGACTGAATCTCCCGATCCATCGGCAGTACGTCCGCTATGTCGGCAAACTCCTACAGGGAGACCTCGGGACCTCGTTCAAAAAGCCCGGCGTCTCCATCGTTTCACTCATCGCCAAGGGGGCGCCCGCCACGATGTCGCTCGGGCTGACCGCCTATGTGTCGGCGATGTTTCTCGGGATCATCATCGGCGTCTGGGAGGCGGTCAGCAAGCAGGAGATGGTCAGGAGCGTGCTGATGTCGCTCTCGACGCTCGGCATCAGCGTGCCGAATTTCATCTTCGCCATCCTCATGATGCTGGTCTTCGGCGTGTGGCTACGGTGGTTTCCCACGCTGGGGCTCGACACGCCGAGACATTATGTGATGCCGGTGGTGACATTGGCGGTGTACCCCGTCGCCCAAATCTCCCGCCTGGTACACGCGAGCTTTACCGAGGCCATGCGCATGGACTACGTGACCATGGCGAAAGCAAAGGGGCTGCGACAGTCCACCGTCCTCTTCAAGCACATCTTGAAAAACGCGCTGATTCCGGTGGTCACGAACTCAGGCCCGTTGATCGCCTTCCTGATGACGGGCAGCTTTGTGGTGGAGAGCATCTTCACGATCCCCGGCATTGGGCAGGAGTTTGTCAATTCTGTCTCCAACCGGGACTACACGGTGATCATGGGTCTGACGATCTTCGTCGGCGCGCTGATCATCCTTTGCAATCTCGTGTGCGACGTGATCTGTCCGCTAATGGATCCGCGCATCAAGATCACCCGATAGGGGGCGGCTGATGTGGATCTGAAAACACTGTTTCTGCCGCTGGATGTGTCGCGGAAGAACGACGAATTCATTGCCATGGAGAGCAAGTCCTTCGCGAAGGACGTCTGGCAGCGTTTCTGCCGCAACCGGCGCGCCCTGTTCGGGTTTGTGCTGCTGAGCTGTATCGTGCTCCTCGCCGTCTTCGGCGCCATGGCAAGTCCCTACACCTACGACGGACAGGACACCGCCATCCGCAACCTCCCGCCGCACGTACAGCACTGGTTCGGAACGGACAAATTCGGCCGGGACATCTTTACCCGGGTACTCTACGGTGTGCGGATGAGCCTGCTCATCGGGTTTGTCTCCACTGCCGTCAACTTTCTGGTCGGGCTGGTGTACGGCGGCGTCGCCGGCTACTGCGGCGGATACGCGGATATGCTGATGATGCGTGTGTGCGACATCCTCCACGCCATTCCGGCCATGCTCTACATCATCCTCATCATGCTGATCTTCGGGTCCCATGTCGGGAGCATCTTGATAGGCATCTGTCTCTCGGGGTGGGTGGGCGTCGCGCGGATCGTCCGCGCCCAGGTGCTGTCGCTGAAGGAGCGAGAGTATGCGCTGGCCGCCTATGTCCTCGGGAGCAGCCGGCGGCGGATTTTTTTCAAGCACCTGTTGGCCAATTCGATGGGCGCTCTCCTCGTCACCGTCACGCTGATGATCCCCCAGGCGATCTTTATGGAGGCGTTTTTGAGCTTTATCGGCATCGGTATCTCGGCCCCAATGGCCAGCCTCGGCACGCTCGCGCAGGATGCGAAGACGTATTTTCAAGTGTACCCCACGCAGATCCTCTTTCCGATCGGAATGATCTGCCTGATCATCTTTTCGCTGAGTTTCATCAGCAAGGGCCTGGAGGAGGCGTTCGACCCCAGAAACAGGCGATAGTAGGGAGGAACTCGATTGAAACTGCTTGAAGTCCGGCATATGACGGTTGCGTTTAAGACGCAGCAGGGTGTCGTGCGGGCGGTCCGCGGCATCGACTTCTCGGTGGAGCGTGGCGAGATCCTCGGAATCGTGGGGGAGTCCGGCTCCGGCAAGAGCGTAACCATGCTCTCGCTCATGGGCCTGCTGGCCGACAACGGCCGCCTGCTCTCGGGAGAGATCATCTTCGATGGGGAGGACATCTCCCCGCCGCCCCGGGCGATCGGACAGGCGGGCCTCTCCCTATGGGACAGGGTGCGCGGCGCGCTTGTGCACCGACGGGCGTGGCGCATACACCGCGAACGGATGCGCACGCTCCGCGGACGCGAAGCGGCCATGATCTTTCAGGACCCGATGACGTACTTAAACCCCGTGTTGAGGATCGGCACACAGATGACCGAGGGCCTCCGGCTCCATAAAAAATGCAGCCGGCGCAAGGCGTACGAGACGGCGCTGTCTCTGCTGCGGCAGGTGGGGATCAACAGCCCGGAACAGCGCATGCGGCAGTATCCGTTTGAACTCTCGGGCGGTATGCGGCAGCGGATCATCGTGGCCATTGCACTCTCGTGTGGGCCGAAGCTCCTCATCGCCGACGAGCCGACGACCGCGCTGGACGTTACCGTCCAGGCCCAACTGCTGGATCTGATCCGGACCATGACCCGGGAGAGCCGCACCTCCGTCGTCATGATCACCCACGACCTCGGCATCGTCGCCACGATGTGCGACCGGATCGCGATCATGTATGCCGGCGAGATCGTGGAGGAGGGGCGTACGGACGAGATCTTTTACGCGCCGATGCACCCCTACACCGTGGGACTGCTCGGCAGCATCGCGAACACGGAGCGCAGCGTCCGGCAGGCGCTGGCGCCGATCCCGGGTACACCGCCCGACTTGCTGCATCTCACCGGCGGGTGTGCCTTCGCGCCGCGCTGTGCGGACGCGATGAACATCTGTCTGGCCTACCGACCGGAACCTGCGGAGCGGAGCCGGACCCAGTGCTGCCGGTGCTGGAAATACTGCAAGGGCGCCGCACAGGAGATCATTGGGCGGCAGACGCGGCAGAGGGGAGGTGGGGCGGATGACGACGCCGATTTTGGAGGTGGCGCATCTCTGCAAGTACTTTAACGCGGGGCATGCCGCGTCCGGGGAGACAAAAAAACTGAAAGCGGTGGAAGACGTCTCCTTTGCCATCGCGCCGGGCGAGACGATGGGGCTGGTCGGCGAGAGCGGGTGCGGGAAGAGTACGCTGGGCCGGACGATCGTCCGCATCCACGACCCGACCGCGGGCCGCATTCTCTACAAGGGAGAGGACATCACCCAGCGAAAGAACAAACACCTGCTGCCGGTGCGCCGGAGCATGCAGATGATCTTTCAGGACCCGTACGCCAGTCTGGACCCCCGCTGTACGGTGGGCGACATTTTGGCGGAACCGATGGAGATCCACCGCCTGTACACAAAGCGGGAGCGGGCGGCGCGGGTGCAGGCGTTGCTGGAGACGGTCGGGCTGAAACCGGATCACATCCGCCGGTACCCGCATGAATTTTCCGGCGGCCAGCGGCAGCGGATCAGCATCGCGCGGACATTGGCCCTCGACCCGGAGTTCATCGTGTGCGACGAGCCGATCTCCGCGCTGGACGTGTCGATCCAGGCCCAGATCATCAACCTGTTGGAGCGCATCCAGGACAAACGGGGTCTCTCGTATCTCTTCATTGCCCATGACCTCGGCATGGTCCGGCACATCAGCCACAAGATCGGCGTGATGTACCTGGGACACATGATGGAGTACGGACAGACAGCCGACGTGTACGACAACCCATACCACCCTTACACGAAGGCGCTGCTCTCCGCCGTGCCTGTGCCGGACCCAAAGACGGCGCGCGCCAAACAGCGTATCGTGCTCAAAGGCGAGGTGTTCACGCCGATCGACCCGCCGGCCTGCTGCCTGTTTGCGACCCGATGTCCGCACGTCATGGCGCGCTGCCGGCGCATCGACCCGCCGGTGTGCCATGTGGCGGGCCGGCGCGTGGCCTGCCACCTTTACACGCCGGATTTTCTGGCGCTGCGCCGCAACGGAGAGAATCCGATCTTCACGGACCCGCTGGGCTGGCGGGCGGATATCCCGGTCTGACCCGGCTGTCGGCGGCGCTTTGCGCCGCGAAACATAAAAAGCGTGAAAAGTGTAGAAGGCCGCCGTGCGGGTTCGTCCGCCCGGCGTGCCCAGGGGAAAGGATGGTAACACATGAAAACGATGAAAACGATGGGTCTGCTGCTGATGAGCGCCGCACTGGTTCTGACCGCGGCCGCCTGCGGGGCCGGAGCCGGTCCGGAGGGCGCGGAGACGCGAAGCGGTGTTCTGAAAAAGAGCATCACGATGAAGGGCGGCGCGATGGAGGGTTCCCTTGACCCGGCCGGCGTCGCGATCTCCTCCTATGTCGAGTACGCGAAACTTTGTATCGACCCGCTCGTCTCCTTCGACAGCCAGGGCACGCTGATCTACGAGGCCACCGAAAGCCACACGGTGAACGAGGACCAGACGATCTGGACCTTCCGGCTGCGCGCGGACGGCAAGTGGAGCGACGGTTCTCCGGTGGTGGCGGCCGATTTTCTCAACACGATCCGGCGCTGTCTCGCGCCGGACGGCCAGTCCATCTATGCGGACCAGCTCTATGTGATCCGGGGCGCGCAGGAGGCGCATGAGGACCCGGCCCTTCTCGACAGTATCGGCGTGTCCGTGCCAGATGAATACACACTGGAGTTCACGCTGAAACAGCCCTGCGCGTACTTTCTCAAACTCCTGACGCTGCCGGTGTTCGCGCCGTCGAAGGAGGGGCTCGCGATGAACAGCGATCCCGCCTGGTACACAAACCCGGCCACCAGTCTCGGAAATGGCGCGTTTTACATGACGGAGTATGTACAGGACGAGCGGTATGTACTCGCGAAGAACCCGCATTACCACAGCGCCGATCGGGTGAAGATTGACGAGGTCGTCGTGCGTACGATCACCGACAGCACGGCGGCGGTCGCCGCCTACAAGTCCGGTGAGGTGGACGTAGCCTCCGGCTTGCCGGCGTATATTCTGGACGAGTACAAAGAAAAGGAGGATCTGTACATCTGGAACATGCAGACGACGAAGTTCATTTTGCCGAACCTAAACGTAGCGCCGCTGGACGACGTCCGTGTGCGGCAAGCCATCGCGCTCGGGATCGACCGGGCCTCGGTCTGTGCGGCGGTGGGCAGCGACTATATCCCCACCACTTCGTTTGTGGCCAAGTCGATGATCTCAAACGCCTCCGACAAGCCGTTCAGCGAGGAGAAGGCGCCACTGTTTACCGAGGACGTCGCACTGGCCCGGCAGCTACTTGCCGAGGCCGGTTATCCGGGTGGAGAGGGCTTCCCGACGCTCACTTACAGCTATCCGAACACCGAGACGGACTCCGACCTTGCCCAGGCGATCCAAGCCCAGCTCAAGGACAACCTCGGCGTCAATCTTGAATTGAACGGCATGGAGATGCAAGTCTTTTCCTCCGAGCGCCGCGCGGGGAATTTCACGCTCAGCCGCCACAGCTGGACGGCGGACTACACCGACCCAATCAACTACCTGTCTCTGTATACCTCCTACTCGGGCAACAACGACAACGGCGTGAACGACGCCGAGTTTGACCGCCTGGTCGAGGCGTCCAACCTCGCGATGGAGCCTGCCGCACGAAATGAACTGCTGCACGAGGCCGAGGCGCGGCTGGTGGCGAACCAGTTCTATGTGATCCCCGTCAACACACAGATCTACGTCGGCCTCCGCAACCCGAAGATCACGGGCGTCACCGTGAACGACCGGGGCGAGGGGATGTACCGTTTTGCGGATCTTCTGCCCTGAGCGGATGGATTGTGGAAAGGAGTGTGCGCGATGATTGAGCGGTTGATCAAACCGGGCATCCGGCAGATTCCGCCCTACATCCCGGGGGACACCGATGAGAGCGCCCGCCGGTACCAGGTACAGGAGATTTTCAAACTGGCCTCCAACGAAAACCAGCTCGGCGCTTCGCCGAAGGCGCTGGAGGCGATACGTGCGGCGATCCCATCCGCCCACATCTATCCGGATCCCTTCTGTGCGGGGCTGCGTGCGAAAATCGGCCAGGCCTTCGGCTTCGCAGACCCGGCCGACCATGTGACGATCTCCGTCGGTGCCAGCGGGGCCATTGCGCTGCTGGGAGAGATCTTCATCGGCGCGGGCGACGAAGTCGTCTACTGCGAACCCACATTCGGCGCATACGCCGGGGCAGTTCGGCGCAATTTCGGCACGCCGGCGGTCCGGCCGCTCACAGCCGGCGGAGCCTTTGACCTGGCCGCCATGCGGGCGGCGGTCACGGACAGGACAAAGATGATCTTTCTCTGCAACCCCAACAACCCGACGGGAGGCGCGGTGGACCCGGCCGCGCTCCGGGCGTTTATCCACAGTCTGCCCGACCATGTGGTGCTGGTGGTGGACGAGGCGTACATCGAGTTTGCCGACGACCCGGCGGCCAGCGTGGTGTCCGAGATCGCGGAGGACATCAACCTCGTGGTTCTGCGCACGTTTTCGAAACTGTACGGCCTGGCGGGGATGCGGATCGGTTACACGCTCACAAACCGGGAGATCCACGGCGTGCTGCAGCGGAGCACCAGTGTCTTCGTCGCCGGCCGGCTGGCCTTGGCGGCGGCCGACGCGGCGCTCTCCGACACGGATTTTACGGCGGAGAGCGTCCGGGTCGTCCAGGCGGGGCGGCGCTTTCTGACGGAGGCGCTGACGGCGATGGGCTGCCGGGTGTACCCGTCCCAGGCCAATTTCCTGTATGTGGACACGGGATACAACCCCGCGGCGCTGGCGGCGGCCTGTAAGGAGCGCGGCCTTATCATTCGGGGCAACTTTGCCTGTACCCGCATCACCGTGGGCACGCCGTACCAAAACGGACGCGTGGTGGAGATTCTGCGGGATGTCATGGCGTCCGGCGCGGCGGGCGAGGCTTTTGACACTTGAACCATGGATGATTCAAGATCATGTGTGACGTGGGAGGGGAGACGTATGACGCAATCGATTACGGAGAGTCTGGCGAGCACGGCGCAGGGGATCAACATCCTCTGGACGCTGGTCGCGGCCGCGCTGGTGTTTTTTATGCAGGCGGGGTTTGCGATGGTGGAGACCGGATTTACGCGCGCCAAAAACGCCGGCAACATCATCATGAAGAACCTGATGGATTTTGCCTGCGGGACGCCCGTGTTTTGGTGCGTGGGGTTTGGGCTCATGTTTGGCGGCGGCGGCGCGCTCGTCGGCGGGCTGGATCTGTTCACTGGCGCGGCGGCGGCGGCGGACCAGTATGACTACACGACACTGATATTTCAGACCGTCTTCTGCGCGACGGCGGCGACCATTGTCTCAGGCGCCATGGCGGAGCGGACGCGGTTTCGCGCCTATCTGCTCTATTCCGTTGCCATCAGTGCGCTGGTCTATCCGGTTTCCGGACACTGGATCTGGGGTGGCGGCTGGCTCTCCGGGCTGGGATTCCACGATTTCGCGGGCTCCACGGCGGTCCACATGGTGGGCGGCGTCGCCTCTCTGGTCGGCGCAAAGATGCTCGGCGCGCGCATCGGAAAGTACGGCCGGGACGGAAAGTCCCGCGCGATCCCGGGTCACAGCCTGACGCTCGGCGCGCTGGGGGTGTTCATCCTCTGGTTCTGTTGGTTCGGGTTTAACGGCGGTTCGACGACCGCCATGCTCACGGACGCGGGCGGCGGTGTCCTCGGCCATGCCGCCGCGCTGCTGGCCTCGAAGGTCTTTGTCACGACCAACCTGGCCGCAGCCGTCGCGGCCGTCGCCGCGATGGCGGTCACATGGATCAAGTACAAGCGGCCCGACGTTTCGATGACATTGAACGGCGCACTGGCCGGGCTTGTCGCCATCACCGCCGGCTGCGACGTCGTGAATCCGTGGGCGGCAGCGGTCATCGGTCTTACGGCGGGCGCGTTCATTGTGCCGTCGATCGAGTGGATCGACAAAGTGCTGAAGACGGACGACCCGGTGGGCGCCATCGGTGTACACGGCGTTTGCGGCGCCCTGGGCACGATGCTGACCGGTTTGCTGATCTCCGACGCCGATCTCGCCGCGCTGAACGCCGGCCGTCTGCGCGAGGGCGCGGCCGCGCTGTCGCGCGCGGGTTTTCTCGGCGTACAGGTGCTGGGTGTGGCGGCGGTGGCTCTCTGGGTGGGCGCAGCGATGACGGTGATCTTCTTTTTGATCAAAAAGACCGTCGGTCTCCGGGTTACCACCGAGGCGGAGGTGTTGGGCCTTGACATGGCCGAGCACGGGCTGGCCAGCAGCTACGCTGACTTCCTGGCCTCGCCGGAGGCCCTGGAACCCACCCCCCGCGCGCCCGGCGCCATGGACGAGGGGACGGCGCCACCGGCGCCGGCATCGTCCGTGCCGGTGGCGCAGGCGATACCGGTGGTGCACCGGAAGCACCCGATGCCCCACACGGAGATCAAATTTACCAAAGTTGACATCGTGACGAAACCGCAACAGTTGGAGCCGCTGAAGGTGGCGATGAACGAGGTGGGTATCACCGGCATGACGGTCACGAACGTGATGGGCTTCGGGATGCAAAAGGGCAACCAGGCGTATTACCGCGGCGTGGAGATGGATGTGAATTTCCTACCCAAGATCAAACTGGAAATCGTGGTCTGCAAAGTGCCGGTCCAAACCGTGATCGAGACTGCCAAGACGGTCCTCTACACCGGCCGAATCGGAGACGGGAAGATCTTTGTATACGACGTGGAGAACGTGGTCAAAGTCCGCACCGGCGAAGAGGGCTACGACGCACTCCAGGATGTGGAGTGAGAGCGGTATACAGGCAGACGCGCCGTTCACCGCTTGACATCTGCTATAAATGCGAGTATAATGCTTTTTGAGAAGATATAATATAAAATTATTACACAATTTTATAACAATCTTGCATACTTGGGAGTGTGTGGGATGGAGAAGATCATTTTCACAGATAAGAATCAGATGGAGATCAAAGCGTCGCATGGCACGCTGGCGTTTCCCTTCCATGTTCATCCTGAAAAGATCTTGAATTACAAAGGGCAGCAGTTCGATTGTCACTGGCACAAGGAGATGGAATTGACGCTGATTTGTGACGGAGGCATGGGGTACAAGGCCAACGACAGAGAATATTTTCTCACGGCGGGAGATTGCCTGTTTATCAATTCCAATGTCCTTCACATGGGTTGGTCCGTCGAGCGGCAGAACTGTTCTTACTATGCGGTCACGGTCAATCCGACGATGTTTGGCAGAGACGACAGCGCCGTCATGCAAAAGTACGTGACGCCTGTTTTGAACAGCAATATGCTGTCATCCTATTTATTCCGAAAAGAGATCGATTGGCAAAAAAATATCATTGACGCAGTCAAAAAGATGGAGATGATCTATCGACAAAAAGCCATCTGCTATGAGATTGTGATTGTCGGACTGTTGATGGAGATATGGGGGCTGTTTTGCCAGAATATTGAAAGTGTTCTGCAAACAAATGATATGACCCCCAAGAGTGTGGGTCATATCAAAAATGTTTTGTCCTATATATTTGCCAATTACGACACCAAAATCACCCTGGCCGACATGGCGGCGGCGGCCAACATCTCTAAAAGCGAGTGCAGCCATGCCTTCAAACGCTTTATGAGGGAGACGCCCTTTGAATACCTGCTGCGGTACAGGGTGGAAAAAAGCCTCCCTGCCCTGATGGACCCGACGCAGTCCATCACAACCGCGGCCCTGTCCGTCGGTTTTTCCAGCGCGAGTTATTACGCGGAAATCTTCAAACGGTGCATGGGCATGACGCCGAGAGAGTACCGCAAACAAGAGGCGCTTGATGGATGATGCGTCTGTGAGTGTACCCTATGCCTTTGGTGTCATTTGGCTTTGGCCGGTTGTTTCGTTTCTAAGTAGGAACCGCAAAATTCACATTCGCCGACTGTACCTTCTATGAGTTTGCTCTTGGCGCCGCAGCCCTCGCATTCGACGAGTACGTATTTTGTGCCGGACGGCGGCGGTGCGGCTGTTCGGGCAGGGGCGGTTTGAAGGGTGGGCGGTGGACGTTTGGGCGTCTGTGTCTGCGTGGAGGCCACCGAGGCGACGAGAGAGGTGGCGAGGCCCAGGGCCGTCATACCGGAGCTGCGCTTAGCCCGGCGCATCCGTTTGCCGGTCGAGCTGCCCCAAATCACCAACACGAGGCCAATGACCGCCAGAATCGTGGGCAGCGAAGGAAGAACGATGGGTTCGCTGCCACGCAGGAGCAGAGCACCGAGGAGCACGGGGACGGAGTAGAAAAGAAAGATCACGCCGAAGATAACCTGCGCAAAGGCAATCACAACCCGCGTGAGAGAATACTCCCTCCCACTTCGGTGTGTGCGCGTGCTCGTACGCCGGCGAGTATATCTGCCCATGTAAAACCGCTCCCATCTCGACAAATTGGAATATTTTTATAAAATCTTTGCCCACTTGGACGCTTTCGTGGGCGTCCGCTTTAGCTTGCCTCTATGTACTTTGCCACATTGGCGGGGGTGATGGTCTCGTAGGGGAGCCGGATGTATTTTCCGTCCTCCAGGTCGTCGGGCAGGGGAGAGCCGGTGGCGACGGCGCAGGCCAAGTCCAGCATCCCTTGGGCTTGGCCCAGGGCGTTGTTTAAGACCGTGCCGGTCATCTCGCCCTTTTGCAGCGCCTGCAGAGCCGCGGGCGTGCCGTCGATACCGAGGACGACGGGCCAGTCCTCCGGCGCCACGCCGGCGCGGTGCAGCGCGTCGATAGTGCCCAGCGCCATTTCGTCGTTGTTTGAAAACACCACCTCAATGGCGTTCGCATGCGCCTCCAAAAACTGCGTCATCTTGTTGTCCGCTTGCGCCCGGTTCCAGTTGGCGATCTCGTCACCGAGGCGCTCCAGCCGATAGCCGGCCGCCTCCACCGTGCTTACGCTGTACTGAGTACGCATGATCGCATCCTGATGACCGGCCTCGCCCTCCAGCATCACGTACTGCAGGAGACCATCGCCGTTGCGGTCCACCTTTTTGAAGTCGGACCGGCAGAGATCTATCAAAATCCGTCCCTGCAGCCGGCCGCTCTGGAGCGCCATGGCGCCAACATAATACAGTTTGCTCCAACGTTCAAGATCCTCCTCCACCAGCTCGCGGTTGAAGAAAATTACCGGGATCTCCGCGGTCTCAGCGAGGTCGATGATCACCGAGGCGTCGGTGCGATCCACAATGTTGATGCAGATGACGTCGCATCCGCTCTGGATAAAGTCCTCCACCTGGGCGTTTTGGTCCATCTGACTGCCGGCGGCGCTCTCCTGCAAGATCGTGATTGTCGTGTCCAGTGCCTCCTCCTTCTCGCGTGCCAGGCGGAGAAACCGGTCGGTCAAGAGGCCGATGAACGTATCGTATTGGTCGTAAATGCTCACGCCTATCTTGATGTTCCGCGTCTCTCCGTCGGGGGCGGCCTGTCCGCACCCGGCGGCGGCAGCCAACACCGCGGCGGCGCAAAGCAGCCTAAGGGACTGCCAAACAACAGCTTGCAAATGCTTGCTTGTCTTTTTGACGCAATACTTTGTCGTCTTCTCTCGCAAGGCGCAAAGCCCTCCTATCTGTCTCACTGCCGATGTCCCTTCTCTCGGACCGTCGGTTTTATCAAACATCCTGACACTTGAACCATCACTGGATGATCGGGAAGATCAGCCGCTGGATGTCGGGGTCGTACATGTTGGCACGGTTGATGTAACGAAATTCCACCCATGTGGGGTCCGCTTGGGAGACGGCGCCCATCTCGCCGGCGAGCTGCATGAGCGCGAGGTAACCGATCTTGTACTCGTTTTGGCAGCAGAGGCCGTCGATGAGACCCTGGTCGAGCGAAGCGATGATCTTGTCGCTGTGGCCGATGCCGTAGAGCGCCGGCGGCAGAGAGATGTCCTGCAGCGCATCGATGGCGCACTCCAGCGCCTCGGTGCTGAAGGCCACGAGACTACGGGCCGGCTGGCTCTGCAAGGACTCGGCGATGGCCTGGGCCAGTTCGGCGTCGGCCGCAGAAAAACGCCACTGTGTCAGGGCGATCCCCAGCGCCTGCGCTTGCCGCACAAAGGCGTCGTAGCGCAGGCGCACGCTGTCCCGGTAGAGGTGGCTCTGCAGCAGCGTCGCCTCCGTGATGCCTCCGGCGGCCATCTGGACGGCCAGTTCCTCGCCCATGCGTTCGTCGTCGGCGCGGATGGCCGGCCGGTCCGTGCCCGCGCCGGTCTCCACCGTGACCACGGGGATGCGCGGAGCGACCTGTTCGGCCAGGAAGGCGGCGATGGCCTCGCTGTCCGCCGCCGCGACGATAAGGCCTTGCGCGCCGCCGGTGATCTCGCGCTGCAAAAGCCGAATCTGCTCCTCGGGGCCGGTCGGCGGCGCGAGCACCACCGCCGGGTTGCTCCAGCCGAGTTCGTCACAGGCCTGACGCAGCCCCTGGTTCAGGGGCACCCAGCGGTCGGCCCGGTCCCCATACAACATGACGCTAAACGGGTTGGGCGGCGGCTTCTGGACAGGCAGATCGCCGTCCAGCACCACCGACAGCAGCAACACAAAACAGAACCCAATGAGTACAAAAAGCGCGGGAATTCGAATCTTCCAGAACCATTTTGTCCACGTTCTCATCGCTTACGCCTCGCTTTCCGGTGCGCGGCCGCCCATGTCCACCGGCAGATGGATGTACACCGTGGTGCCCACATCCACCTCGCTCTCGATCTCCAGCCCATAGGCCTCGCCATAGTACAGTCGGATGCGCTGGTGCACGTTGCGCAGCCCGATGCCGCTGCCGCGCTTGCTGCCGGCGGATTTGCCGGCCTTGTCCGTGAGCAGGGCCGGCAGTTTGTCCTGCGGAATGCCGAGGCCGTTGTCCCGCACCTCGATGTAGACGTCGTCTCCGCGGCGGCGGCCGCTGAGCGTGATCACCCCGTCGCCGTCCATCAGTTCCATGGCATGGTAAATGGCGTTTTCGAGCAGTGGCTGGATGATCAGTTTGATGGTCTGGAAATCCTCGATCTCCGGGTCGACGTCCATCTTCACCGTGAATTTGTTCTTGTAACGGATGTTTTGGATGTACAGATAATGCCTCGCGTGCTGCAACTCGTTGCGGATGGGGATGAGTGCGCTGCCCTGAGACAGCGAGATGCGAAACAGGTTTGCCAGCGCCGTGACCATCGAGATGGCCTCCTTGTACCGGCCGCTCTCGATCATCCAGACGATGGAGCCCAATGTGTTGTACAGGAAATGCGGATTGATCTGCGCCTGCAGGGCGTCGAATTCGCTTCGGCGTTTGTCCTCCTGTTCCCGCACAATCTCCCGCATCAGGCCGCGCATCTGTTCCACCATCGAGCGGATCGTACTGCCCAGATGCTCGATTTCGTAGGGGCCGCCCACATAGATATCGAGGTCCAGGGAGCCGTGTTCGAGGTCTTTGACGGACTGTTCAAGTTTCTTGATCGGGTTGGCCACGCGGGAAGAGACAAAGCTGTTGACAATGATGAGCAGGATGATGGCAAAACCTACCACCGCGATGACAAACAGGCGCACCTGGTTGAAACTGAAGGCAAATTCGCTGTTGGGGATAACGCTGACGACACGCCAGCCCGTATACCCCACGGTCTTGACCACCACCTGCCGTGTGGCGCTTTGGAAAGTCTCCTCGTGGAGACCGTCGGAGTAACCGGCGGCGACGAGATTGTTCTCCTGGTAAAGATTCGAGTAAATCAGCCGCTGCTTGGGGTGGTAGATAATCTCGCCGTTCGGGTCGATGAGGTACACATAACCGGCCGTATCGGTGCCGATGCGCGAGAAGATCTGTTCGATGCCGCTGTAGTTCATGTCCACCAGCAACACGCCGCGGCTGGTCTGGCCGCGGCGTGTGAGCTCTACCACACGGCTGAGCGACACCACCCAATAGTAACGGTAGTTGTTGGCAATGAAAAGATTTTGCACATGCGGGGCGGAGAAGTGCAGATTTTCCATCGTCGTCGTGGCACGGGTAAACCACTCCTGCTGCGTGACATGGACCGGTTTCATGACAGAAACCGGCGAGGAGGCCACCCACGCCCCGTCCTCGGTGAAGCAGGCGATGCTGATGAGGGAGTTCCGGTTGGCCTCGTAGAGGAGATCCATCTCCTTTTCGAGCGCCTGCGGTTCTGAGATGTCAGCCTTTTTGATGGCACTGTAATACATCGAGTCCGAGATGCGCATCATGTTGCGCGTGTAATTTGTCACATTGAGGGTGACTTGATTTACAAGCTGCTGGTTTTCCTGCAGCATCGTGTTTTTGAGGGAAGAAGTAAATTGGGTATACAAAAGAAACCCGACCCCCACCATGCAGCCGATGGCCACAAGAGTGAAGGAGGTAGAGATCATGAACTGAATGCTCTTGCCCCGCAGATAACGGCGCGCCCGCTCAAACGCCGGACCGCCGCTAGCTTCCGACACCGTCCGCTTGTCCCGTCTCATGGGTTGTCATCCTGTCGGTTCTATATTTGGAAGGGGACACGCCGTAGTGCTTTTTGAAGACGTAGCTGAAGTAGTTCGCGTCTGCGTACCCCACTTTTTCGGCAATCTGATATGTCTTGAGGTTGGTGGCGTCGAGGTGTTCGAGCGCCTTTTCCATGCGCAGTTTTGTGAGGAAAGCGACGAAATTAAGCCCGGTTTCCCGTTTGAAGATCGTAGAAAAGTACGCCGGGCGGAGATTCAGCACCGTACACACCTCGTCGGCGGAGAGGTCGCTCTCCGGGTAGTGTTCGAGAAGATAGACGCGCGCTTTGTCGACAATGAGACGTGTCGTGTCTTTGCGCGTGCGCCGAATGAGGCGGCGCAGATTTTCACAGTATTCAAGCAGACGCCGGCCCATCTCGTCCAGGTTTCTAAACTGAAAAGCGGATTTTTCGGTGAGCATCGTCTCCAAACCGGCCTCCCGGGCGTCCAGCTTGTAGGCGCGGATGAGCCCCAAAAAACCGGTGGAGATCTCAAGCAGGAGGATATGGTGCTGCTGAAGGCTCAAGTGCATGCTTTTGAGATAGTGAAGCAGTCGTTTGACGGCCGCCTCCAGGTCCTCCCGACCGCCGACTTTGATCTGGCGCAAAACGTCGTCTGTGTAGCTGCTGTCCATGTGCGCGAAGCCGTCTGAGTCCGGCTCGATGTCGCCCAAGTATACGCATTGGTCGGCGTCCACGAGGATCTGATATTCGAGCGCCTCTCGCGCCTCACGGTAACTGCGGGCGATGTCGGGCAGAGCCTCGCATGGGTGCCCCACGCCGATCGAGAGCGCCAGCCCCAGGATCTTGCGGGCGGGCAGAAAGAGACGGTTCAGCGCGGTGATAAGCGCCTTCATGTCCATCTCCACGGGCAGCATGAGCAGCAGCACGATGGCCTCCGGCGTGTGCAGCGGACGGCAGGGGAGCGGCAGCATCTCCGAGATCGTCTGTTGCAGGGAGTACATCAGCAGCGTGATGTCCTTGGCGGGGGCCGGTTCCATCGGTCGTACGACGGCCACACAGTAGCGGTCCGCGTCGAGGTTCAGGTGGAACTCTTCCAGGCGGTGCGCCAGTGTGGCGGTGTCGGCGCGCCCCTCCAGAAGGTTCATCAGCAGCTGCTGCTGCATGAGCGGCAAGCTCTCCTCGTAGTAGCGGCGCAGACTCTGCAAGTCCTGTTTTTTGGCGATCTCCTCATCCAGAGAGGCCCGCAGGCGGCGAAAAACGCCGGCAAGCTCCTTGGCGTCAATGGGCTTTAAGATGTATTCCTGCACCTCCAGCTTGATGGCCTCTTTGGCATATTCGAACTCGTCGAACCCCGAAAACACCGCCACCCGCACGCTGGGCAGGACTGCCTTGACCCGCTTGCAGAAGGTGAGACCGTCCATAAAAGGCATCTTGATGTCGGTGAGGATAACATCCGGCTGCAGCTGCTCCGAGAGTTCGAGCGCCTCCTCGCCGTTGCCCGCCTCGCCGGAGAGATGGAACCCGAGGGATTCCCAGTCCAGCGTCCGGGCAATGGCTTGGCGCACCTCCACTTCGTCGTCCACAAGCAGCACTTTATAGTATTGCATTTGATTCCTCCCACTTATGTCGCCGACCAATGCGATTTTCTTTCGCATTTCTGCAAAAGTGCAAGATTGTTGTGAAATTTTGCAATAATCTTCTATAATACTTTTTTAAAAAGCATTATACTTGCATTGGAACGAGGGTATGCGCACATGGTTCAGGTGTCGAACGTGCGTTTGACACCTGAACTGTACATATGGCAACCCGGGCGTCCGGGGACGCCCGGGTTGCCATACCGTGACGGTAGTCCGCCAGCACTTATTTTTTGTTGTACTTGGTCATGTCGATGGCCACCGCAATCGCGATGATGGCGCCCTTGATGATCTGCTGCCACATCGGGGAGAGGCTGATGAACTGGAGGCCGTACTGAATGACGGAGAAGATGAGCACACCGGAGACAATCCCGCCCACTTTACCGATTCCGCCGTTCAGGCTCACGCCGCCCACCACGCAGGCGGCGATGGCGTCCAGTTCATAACCGTTTCCGTAGTTGTTCGTGGCGCCGGCCGTACGCGCGGCCTCCAGAACGCCGCCGATGCCGTACATGGCCGCGCCGATGACGAAGATAAACAAAATGGTGACGTACACATTGACGCCCGAGACGACAGCCGCTTCGCGATTGCCGCCGATGGCGTAGACATTCTTGCCAAACACGGTTTTGTTGAGGACAAACCAGATGAGTACGCAGAAAAACAAGGCAATCGGCACGAGGATCGAGATCCCTTTGAAGGACTTGTCCAGCCCGAAGAGCCCCTCAAAGATACGGGCCTGTCCGATGCTGGAGAAATCCGTGCGGATGCCGCCGATGGGCTGTGAATTGTTGGGGGACATGTCGAAATAGAGGCTGGCCGCGCCGTACACCATGACCTGCACGGCCAGCGTGGCGATGAAGGGATGCATCTTAAACTGGGCCACCAGGAAACCGCTGATAAGGCCGAAACATATGCAGGCCCCGATGGCGATGAGAATCGGCCAGATGACGGAGATGTCTATGTACTTGCCAAAGAACAGATGTCCGTAATCTGCGTTTTGCAGCATCGAACCGACGATGACGGCCGAGAGGCCCACCATGCGGCCGGCCGACAGGTCCGTACCGGCAATGATCAGCGAGAAGCAGATGCCGAGGGCGATGACGAGGCGCGGGGACGCGAGTTTGAAGATGTCCAGCACCACCGTCACCTGCATGAACATCGGCTGGATGACACAGATGACGCCCACGAGCACGAGGAGCGCGATGATGATGGCGTTGTTGAAAAAGAACTGCGAGGCCGTCCGACCGGAGATGATCACTTCACTACTGAGTCTGGCGCGCCGCAGGAACTGCACGCCGCCCCTGAGAAACAAAATGATACCGATGAGCACGACCAAAATCGGAAGGTCATAAATCGACGCCTTCAGTGACGTATTCAGACCGGGGATCACGGCGCCCAGAAGGCCTACCAGAAACAGGGCTCCCCCCGCAATGATGAAGATCATGGAATACGACGTCCGAGAGAGGGAAAAGCCGCTGCGGGCACCCGCCTGAGAGCTGTTCATGACACTTCCTCCTCAATATGTTGCGTCTCGAATTGGGTGGCGAGGCGCATGATTTCCACCTGGCTGAAGGTGGAGGGATCGTCTAAGATGCCGGTCACACGGCCTTCGCACATCACCATGATGCGGTCGCTCATGCCGAGGAGCTCGGGCATTTCGGAGGAGATCATGATGATACTCTTGCCCTGCGCGGCCAGGCTGTGCATGATGGTATAGATCTCAAACTTGGCGCCCACGTCGATGCCGCGGGTGGGCTCGTCGAGAATCAGGATGTCCGGCTCCGTGAGCAGCCAGCGGGCCAAAAGTACTTTCTGTTGGTTGCCGCCGGAGAGATTCTCCATGAGAACAGAAAGACTCGGCATTTTGACGTCGAGTTGTTTGCACCCCCGGTCGGCCGCCTCAATGCGGCGGCGGCCGTTCAGCACGCCGGCCCTTGCATAATTTTTTTGGTTGGCAATGACGGTGTTGTCGAGCACCGAGAGGATGCCAAAGATGCCCGTGGCCCGGCGTTCCTCGGTGAGCAGGGCAATGTGGTGCTTCTTGGCCTTGCGCACATTGTCGACCTCGACCCTGCTGCCGTCCTTGTACACAATGCCGCTGCGCAGGCCGCGCAGGCCAAAGAGCGATTCGACGAGCTCGGTGCGCTGGGCCCCCACGAGACCGCCGATGCCTAGGATCTCCCCGCGCCGCAGCTCAAAGTTGACGTCGCGAAAAGAGCGCAGGTTTGAGGACGAGTAGTTCTCCGTCTTCAGTGTCACTTCCGTGCCCGGCGTATACTCTTTTTTGGGGAAACGGTGGGTGAGGTCACGGCCCACCATGCGGTTGATGATGATGTCGGTGGTGAGTTCGCCCGCGGGCCAGACGCCCACGTTTTTGCCGTCGCGCATGATGCTTACTTCGTCGGAGATCTTGAGGATCTCCTCCATCTTGTGCGAGATGTAGATGATCGCACGGCCCTCCGACCGCAACCGGCGGATGATTGTGAAGAGATGTTCCACCTCTGTCTCGGTGAGCGAGGAGGTGGGCTCATCCATGATGATGATTTTCGCGTTGTAACTGATGGCTTTGGCGATTTCCACAAGCTGCAAGGTGGAAGCCGAGAGATCGCCCGCCAAAACCTCGGGCTGGACGTCGAGGTCCACCTGTTTAAACAGTTCCCGCGTCTGTTCGGCCATGGCCCTGTGGTTGACCGCGCACAGCATCTTGGGGAACCGGCCCAGCCAAATGTTTTCCATCACGGGGCGGAAACGGATGGGGTGCAGCTCCTGATGGATCATGGAGATGCCGAGATCCAGCGCCTGCTTGGACGATGTGATCTTGGTGGGGGTCCCGTCCAGAATGATCTCGCCGGCGTCTTCCTGATAGATGCCAAACAGGCACTTCATCAGCGTGGACTTACCGGCGCCGTTTTCACCCATCAGGGCGTGGACCGATCCGGGACGCAACTTGAGATTCACATTGTCCAGAGCGACAACGCCGGGGAATATCTTGGTAATGTTGTTCATTTCCAGAACATATTCGCCCATGCAATTGATCCTCCTAGAGGCCTTGCCGGATCCGCGGCGCCACGCACCAAAGCGGGGCCGTGAAACCCGCGGCAAGGGAGATTTTTCATATGCCCGAGGACAGGAAGATACAGCCGGCGTGCCGAGAACACGCCATTCTCCATAGATGCTATCGCGAGGTACGGAACGGGGGACGCGTAAGCGCCAGCTTCCGCGTCCCCCGTCGTATCATGACGCTTTGGCAAGCAAACTCGTCATGTCAAGTTCTTGCGCAGACGATGTGATTACTGGAAGTCCGTGTAATTGTCAACGGTGACCTTCACATAGGGGATCCAGACATATTTGCCGTCTGTCACCGCATAGCCGATGTTGGCTTCGTTGATCTCAAGCCCCTTCGCGGCGGCATTCGCGATCTGCACGGTGGCGGCGCCCTGGTTCACGGCGTCGTTCAGAACCGTGCCCAGCAGCTCGCCTTTGCTCATGGACTCCAGCGCCGGCGCGGTGGCGTCAACGCCGACCACCGGGATGTACTTGGTAGCGTCGCCGGTGTTGTAACCGTTCGCCTTCAGGGCCTCAAGGGCACCGAGCGCCATGTCGTCGTTGTTCGCGAGCACGGCTTCGATCTTGTCCAGGCCGATGGAGGAGATCCATGTGTTCATGAGGTCGGTCGCCTTCGGTTTGTCCCACGTGGCGGAGTCGATGGCGAGCAGAGAGTCGTCGAGGTTCTGGTCGGAGTCGACCGCAAGATTGGCTTCCACGAGAGCCTTCTGGGAGTACTCGGTGCGCAGCTCGGCGTCCTGGTGGCCTTGCTCGCCCTTCAGCAGTACGTACTGGAGCTTGCCGTCGCCGTTTTTGTCAACGCTGGAGTTTGCATTCCAATAGTCAACGAGGATCTGGCCGGACATGGTGCCGGACTCCTCGGCCTTTGCGCCGACATACCAGATCTTGTCATACCCCTGCATGACGTCGGCTTCCGGCTCACGGTTCAGGAAGACGACCGGCAGATCAGCGCTGCGGGCCAGATCGGTGATAGAACCGGCGGCGGTGCGGTCAACGGCGTTGATGGCCAGCGCGTTGACGCCCTTCGTGATGAAGGCTTCCACCTGGCTGTTTTGGGTGGGCTGGTCGTTGCGGGAATCTTGGATATCCAGCAAGGCGCCGAGGCCGGTGGCGGTGTCTTGCATGGCGTTGCGCACGCCGGTCATGAAGGTGTCGTCAAACTTGTAGATGCAGGAACCGATGTTTGCTGTGGCGGCGGCCGGCGGGGGTTCGGGGGTGTCGTCGCTCGCGGGCGGGGTGGGCGTGTTGGTGTCACCGCTGGCCGGCGGGGTGGGTGTGGGGGTGGTATCTCCACCACAGGCGGCTACCGAGATAACCAGGAGCAGGGCAATCGCGAGCACCAAGAACTTTTTCATGCTTTGTCCTCCTTATTATGATATTGAATCCGCATGCGAACAACCAAATTGCTTGCCCACACAAACAAATTATAAACAACGTTTTCTCAAAAGGCAATAGAAATTTTTCGTCTTTTCCTTAAAATTTTTCTATTCTAGGGCCTCTGACGGCGCTATACCTGGAACGCAGCCGGCGGTCGACTTCTATGATTTTAAAAATATTCCAATTGCAATGGCTACGATCAACGCGGCGCAAACGATGCCGATGACAATGTTCATCGTACGAACGGACACATTGATACGAGCATACAGATTGTCCCGCAAGCGCCTCCGCACCGCCCTCTCGCGCTCGGCAAGCGCCTTCTCTCGCGCCGCCAGTTCGGCTTCGCGCTGGACGAGGGGGGTTTCTTCATCGCCTGTGAGAGAATTCTTGTTGTCCATGATCTACTCCTTACTTTTTGACCAGGTACTTCCTTACATCGATGGACACGGCCAGAATGATGATGAGGCCTTTGATGATGTACTGGAGGTAAGGGTTGACGCCGAGAAAACTCAGCGAGTAGTTGATCATCTGAAGCAAGACGACGCCAATCACCACCCCGGGGATGGTGCCGACACCGCCGGAGAAAGAGACGCCGCCGATGACGCAGCCTGAGATGGCATCCAAGTCGTAGTTGAGACCCGTGCCTGTGTTGACAGATTGGATGCGACCGGCCTCCAGACAGGCGGCCACACCGTACAGCACGCCCGCGACCAGATAAACGCCCATGATGTTTTTGGCAATGTTGACGCCGGACACGGCGGCGGCCTCTTTGTTTCCGCCAATAGCGAACATGTTCTTGCCCAGTGCGGTCTTGTTCCACACCACCCACATGATAACGGCCGCGACGGCGAAATAAATGATGAGGTACGGCAGCGTGAACCCGCCTGATCCATCCTCTTTTTTCTTGATAATCTCGAAGCCGCCGTTCACAAAGTTCAGGAACGTCTGGTTGAAAGAGGAGAGCGCCTGTGCGCCGTTCTCCTGACTGTCAATGTAGATACAGGTGACGCCGAAGGCGATGAGCTGGGTGCCCAGCGAAACGATGAAGGCGTGCAGATTTAGTTTAGACACGCCGAAGCCATTGATCGCGCAGAACACCATCGCGATGGCGATACTGAGCACGAGCGGCACGATCACCGGCAGATCCGTCGTGATGTTTTTGTACATGCGAGACGCGTAAGTCACGGACTGCATCAGGGAAGCGGACACCGCGGCACAGACGCCGACGATGCGCCCGGCGGACAGGTCGGTACCCGCCAGTACGATCATACCGGCGGCGCCGAGCGCCAAAATACCCCTTGTGGAGGCTTGGGTGAGAATCTTGGTGAAATTAGAAATCGATAGAAATGCGGGGTTGATCGAGATGACCACGACGATCATCAAGCCAAGGATGATGTACAGTGCGTAACTGAGCAAAAAATCGTTAACTTTCTGCCTGTTTAAGGGGGATTTTGTATTCTCCATCGTTGATCCCTCACTCAATTGTATTTGGCGGCCAGACGCATGATGTCTTCCTGCGCGGTTGCCTTTACCTGTTCGTTGATTTCCAGTGCCCCCGCAAGCCGACCGTTGGACATGACCAGAATGCGGTCACAGATGCCGATGAGCTCCGGCATTTCAGAAGAAACCATCACAATGCTTTTTCCACGGCTCGCCAAATCGATGATCAACTGGTAGATCTGATATTTGGCGCCCACGTCAATGCCGCGGGTGGGTTCGTCCAGAAGCAGTACGTCGGGGTCCGTGAGCAACCAGCGGCCCAGAATGACTTTCTGCTGGTTCCCGCCTGAAAGCGAACGGATGTGGGTCTTGTAGCTAGGCGTCTTGATGCTCATGGAATCAATCGCCCAGTTGGTGTCTTTGAGCATCTTCTTTTCGGAAAGCAGCCCGTAGTGGTTGTACGCGGGGAGATTGGCCAGCACGGTGTTGAAGAGGATGCTTTGCAGCGGGATGATCCCGGTGGCGCGGCGCTCCTCTGTGAGCAGTGCGAACCCGTTTCGGATCGCGCGCTTGGAATCCCGGTTGTCTACCTTCTGCCCCCTGAGGGTCACACATCCATCGCTGTGGTGCGCGATCCCAAAAATGGTCTCCACCAGTTCTGTTCTGCGGGAACCCACCAGACCGGAAACGCCGAGGATCTCTCCCTTGCGCAGTTCAAACGACACATCGATGCAAGAGGGCATATATTTTCCGGTGAGACTCTGCACTTGCATAAGTACTTCACCGGGTACATTCTTTTTAGGCGGGAAACGGTTGGTCAGCTCGCGGCCGACCATCAGCCGGATGATTTCATCTGTGGTAAGGTTGCTGGCCTGCTTGGTGGCCACCCACTGTCCGTCCCGCATGATGGTGACATCATCAGAGATTTGCAAAATCTCCTCCATTTTATGGGAAATATAAATGATGCCAACACCCTTGTCCCGCAGTTTGAAAATGATTTGGAAGAGATGTTCTACCTCCTCGTGCGTCAGAGAAGATGTCGGTTCATCTAGCACAAGGATTTTGGCGTTGTAAGAAACAGCTTTGGCGATTTCTACCATTTGACGTTGCGAGACGGAAAGCTTGCCGATCATGAAGCGGGGATCTACATTAATATCCAAATCTTGAAAAATTTCTTTGGTTTTTTCGTACATGAGCTTGTGACTAATCAGACCGTTTGCTTTGGGGAAGCGCCCCAGCCAAAGATTTTCCATGACACTGCGCCGCAATACCTGGTTCAGTTCCTGATGCACCATGGCCACGCCGTTTTCCATGGCCTGCCTAGGGTTGTCAAACCGCACTTCCTGCCCTTCGATACGAACGGTACCACTGTCTTCGCGATATACGCCGAACAAGCATTTCATCAGTGTACTCTTGCCTGCGCCGTTTTCTCCCATCAGAGAGTGTACGGTGCCTTTTTGGAGCACCAGATGGACATCGTCCAGGGCTTTGACGCCGGGAAAAGTTTTGTTGATGCCAATCATCTCTAAAAGAGCAGACTGTTCCATCCGTCGTCTCACCACACTTTCAGTATTACTCTGCCGAGTGATGCTCTTTCAGGGTCGCTCTGATCACATTGGGGACGCACCGGCAACTTGCTGGATGGCGAGTTTCCGTATTAGCACAAGCCGGGGCTTTCCCGCAGGGAAAGCCCCGGCCGGGCCATGGTCGTGTTATGCGCCACAAAAGGCGCCGTGCCGCAGATTGATTACTGGACGGGCGCGTACGGAATACGCACGGACACGCCGTCGTCGGCCAGGGTGTACCCCGTGCCTTCCAGCACGTCGGCCTTGCCGAGCGCGGCGTTTGTGGAGATGGCCACAACCGCTTTGCCCATGGCGTCGCCGTCCTGCTTGACGGTCGCGGCCATTTTGCCGGTGTTGATGGCCTCAAGGCCCGCGTCGGTGGCGTCCACGCCGATGACGGGGATCCACTTCTCACTGTTGGCCGCCGTGTTGTAGCCAACGCCGTTCAGCGCAGCGATCACGCCGAGGGCCATGTCGTCATTGTTGCAGAAGACGGCCTCAATCTTGCCTTCCTGCGCGCCGAGGATGGCCTCCATCTGGGCTTGCGCCTGATCGGACGCCCAGTTGGCCACCACGGGCTCGCCGTTGATATTTTCCATCGTCATGCCGCGGGCCTCTGCCTGGCTGATGGAATACGCGGTGCGGGCCTCCGCTTCGGGGTTGCCCGGCTCGCCCTTAAAGACGAGGAACTGGCATTTGCCATCGCCGCTCAGGTCAAAGTCGGGGCTGGCCGCCCAGAGGTCGGCCAGCAGGTCGCCCTGCATCACGCCGGCTTCGGAGGCGGTGGTGCCGATGAAGATGCTGCCGGAAGACTCCATGACGGACTTATCGGGCTCACGGTTGAAGAACACTGCGGGGATGCCGGCCGCGACCGCTTTATCGGCCAGACCCTGTGCGGAACCGGCGTCAACGGCGTTGATCACGATAACGTCCACGTTCTTCTCAATGAGAACGTCCAGCTGGTCATTCTGCTTGGACTGGTCACCCTGGCCGTCCTGCATGTCCAGTGTGATCTTCACGGAGGACGCCTGGGCATACTTATCGATGGCCGCGCGAACGGTGGAGATGTAAGTGTCGTCGAATTTATAGATCAGGACGCCAAAGGTGACTTCGTCGGCAGCGGGGGGCGGAACGGACTCGGGTGGGACGGGCGTGTTGGTATCGCCGCTTGCCGGCGGGGTGGGTGTGGTGGTGTCTGCGGGCGTGCCGCAAGCGGCCAGAGAGAACACCAACAGCAGAGAGAGGCCGATGAACAAGATCTTTTTCATGGAATAAACCCTCCTTATTATGATGCGGCGACGTATAGGCTTACGAGACCGCACAGTTCGTCACTGGGAGCTTCCAGTGACATACCCATTATACTTCAAGATTTTTAAAATTTCCAGAGATATTTTTCAAAATTTCCAGAGAAAATTTTCGTTTATACGAGATAAAAAGAATTTTTATACAATTTATCGCAACATTAATTGTATATTATCACATGTCCCAATATATTGGGATCACAACGCGAAATTGTTTTTTCTCCGCACCGCGCAGGTCCGCATCGAATATGTATTCACAATTGTCAATATAAAATTTTTTTATATTGACAATTGGCTGTGCCTTCTTTTATAATGCTATTATTGAACGAGTTTAAGGAGGATGCGATATGCCGCCGACACCGCAGACCGCTGCGCCGAAGACCGCGGAACATCCGCCCGCGCCGAAGGCGCCGCCGCACGGGGCAAAAGGTATCCGGGCGCGCGATCTCGTCTTTTGTGCGCTGTTTGCCGCGCTGAGCGCGGTGCTGTCTCCGCTCACAATCCCCATTGGGCCCGTACCCGTCGGCCTTGCGCATGTGTCGATCTTTCTGGCGGCGGGTCTTTTGGGCGCGAAATACGGCGCCGTGAGTCAGGTGGTATTTGTGCTGCTCGGCGTTATGGGCGTCCCCGTGTTCTCGGGCTTTCGCGGAGGACTCGGGGTGTTGGCCGGCCCCACGGGCGGGTTCATTGTGGGGTATATCCTGTGCGCGTTCCTCGTCGGTCTGTGGCTTGACCGCCGCGGCCGGTCGCTGCGCGTGCTGGTGCCGGCGATGGTTTGCGGCCAGCTCGTGACGTACCTGCCGGGCCTTCTCTGGTACATGTATCTGACACAGACGGGCCTCGGCGCCGCGCTGCTCGTCTGTGTTCTCCCGTTTTTTGTGGGCGACGCCGCAAAAATCGCGCTCAGCGCCATATTGATCCGCAAACTCTGGCCACGTCTGCACCGCGGACCATGAAAAAAAGCCTCAGGGTCTGTCGAAAAATAACCTGTACATTTGACTTGCCCTTTTGCGCCCCGGCCGCGTTGCCGGAACCCTTGAATACTACAAGTATTCGCGGAACCAAGCGCCTTGCCGGGACACAAAATTGCTGCGCCAACTGCACACTTTATTTTCCGACAGACCCTTATCGCAAGGCGGCCATGCAGGCCTGCGGCGCCGGCGTCCGCTTTCGCCGCGGAGCAGATTGAAAAAAGACCGCAAATCTGGTACAGTAAGGGGTATGGACGCACGAAACGCGCCAGACCCCACTTTTTACGGTTGAATTTGGTAAAAATTGGTATATTTATGGAACTTGAAGTCGGCGAAAGGAATTGCGAAGCGGTGATGAACAGACTTGAGGATCTCCTGCCCACATTGCGCAAGCCCGCCCGCTATGTGGGCGGCGAATACAATGCCGTCATGAAGAACAAGGACGCGGTCGAGCTGCGGGTGGCCTTTTGTTTCCCCGACACGTACGAGATCGGTATGTCACACCTCGGGACACGCATTTTGTATGGACTCATGAACGAGCTGGACTTTGTCTGGTGCGAGCGGGCGTTTGCTCCCTGGACGGATATGGAGACCATGCTGCGGACGGAGCGCCTGCCGCTGTGGGCGCTGGAGAGCGGCGACCCGCTTTCGGCCTTCGATGTGTTGGCCTTCACGCTGCAATATGAGCTTTCCTATACCAATGTGCTGAACATGCTCGATTTGGGGGGGCTGCCCATACGTGCGGCGGACAGGGACGATGCTGCGCCCTTAGTCATTGCCGGCGGCCCCTGCGCCTTCAACCCGGAACCCATGGCGGACTTCATCGATCTGTTTGTGATTGGGGAGGGGGAGGAGGTCACGGCGGAACTCATGGATTTGTTCCGCGCGCGCCGGCGTCACGGCTGGTCCAAGGCCGAGACGCTGCGCCGGGCCGTATTGCTGGAGGGTGTGTATGCACCCTCGCTGTATGCGGTATCTTATCGGGAGGACGGCGCCGTGGCGGCCGTGGCGGCGCAGCCCGGCGCGCCCGCGCGGGTGACAAAGCGCATTGTGCGGGACCTAGACAGTGTGTATTTTCCCGTCAAACCGCTGGTGCCAAACACCGAGGTGGTACACGACCGGATCATGCTGGAGCTCTTTCGCGGCTGCATCCGGGGCTGTCGTTTTTGCCAGGCGGGGTTCACGACGCGTCCGGTGCGCACCCGCTCGGTGGAGACGCTGGTGCGGCAGGGTCTCACGTCGCTGGCCGCCACCGGGTACGAGGAAATCTCGCTGACATCGCTCTCGACGAGCGACTACCGGCCGCTTGAGGGTCTGTGCGACGCTCTGCTAGGCGAGTGTCAAAAGCGCCGAGTGGGGCTGTCTCTGCCTTCACTGCGGGCCGACTCCTTTTCGCGCGCGCTGATGGAGCGGGTGCAGTCGGTGCGCAAGAGCGGCCTGACCTTTGCCCCCGAGGCCGGGAGTGCCCGTCTGCGGGATGTCATCAACAAGAACCTGACGGAGGAGGACCTGATGCGCGCCTGCGGCACCGCCTTTGAGGGCGGGTGGAACCATGTAAAGCTTTATTTCATGTGCGGGTTGCCCACAGAGACCGATGAAGATCTCGCCGGCATTGCGGACCTGGCCCACAAGGTGTATGCGCTGGGCCGTGCCACGGCGGGTCGGGCGCGCGGCGTGGGCGTCACGGTGAGCACAGCCTGTTTTGTGCCAAAACCCCACACGCCGTTTCAGTGGGAGGCGCAGGACAGCGTAGCGGTCTTTGCCGAGAAGCAGGCGTTCTTGCGCGCCCGGCTCAGAAAGCAGATCACCTTCCGCTGGCACGCCGCCGACACGAGTTTTCTGGAGGGCGCGTTGGCCCGCGGCGACCGTCGGGTGGGCGCGGCGGTGGAGGCGGCCTGGCGGAGCGGCTGCCGTCTGGACGGCTGGAGCGAGTGCTTCTCGTCGGAGGCCTGGCACAAGGCCTTTGCGTCGTGCGGGCTCTCACTGGCCTTTTATGCGGCCCGCACGCGCGCCGAGGACGAGGTGCTGCCTTGGGCGCACATCTCCGCCAGTGTGGACAATGCGCACCTGTGGCGGGAACGGACGCGCGCCTACGCCGGCACGGCTTCGCCGAACTGCCGGGAACATTGTCTCGGTTGTGGGGCATCCCGTCTGCTCGCGGGGGGTGTCTGTGATGGATAATCTTGTAAGCCCTGGGGTGCACACGCCGGACGATGCCAGAGCGGAGCCGGCGGTCCGCCGCAAAATGCGGCTGTTGTTTGAAAAGACGGGACCCGCCCGGCTCATCTCGCACCTCGACCTGATGCGTACGCTGCAGCGCGCCTTTGCCCGGGCCGAACTGCCGCTGGCCTTTTCAGAAGGATTCAATCCGCATCCGTACCTGTCCATCGCCCGTCCGCTGTCGGTGGGGGTGGAAAGCCGGTACGAGCTGCTGGATTTCGGTTTGGCTGATGCGGTGGATCCGGATGCGCTGCCGGCGTGCCTGAACTGCGTGCTCCCCGCCGGCGTGCGGGTGCGGCGCGCCTACCCGGCGTCGGAGGGCCGGAAATCTTTCGTCGACATCGCCTGGGCCGGTTATGAGATCCGCCTTGCATGGGGCCGCTCGGCCGCCCACGCGGCGGATGGCCTGCGCGCCCTCTTTGCCGGGGGTCCGCTGCCCGTCCTGAAGAAGAGCAAGCGGGGAGAGCAGACGATTGACATCGCGCCGCTGATCCGGCTATTTGCGCTGACGCCGGAGGAGGAGGGCCTGCTGTGTATGGACGCGGTGCTGGCGGCGGGCGCCGCCTCCTTGAATCCGTCGTATGTCCTCGAGGCCATCCGGCGTCACGCCCCGGCGCTGTGGCCGGACCGTCAATCGGTGCTCCGCGTTTCCCTGCTGGACGCCGACGGGACGCTGTTCGTATAAAGGGCGGTCAGGGGACCTCGCTCTCCTGCGCCCGGTAAGCGGCCTCCAGTTTCCCAAGCGCCTTCTTCTCCAGCCGCGACACATAGGAGCGGGATATATGCAGATGGACCGCCACTTCCCGCTGTGTCAGCGGACAGGCCCGGTGCAGGCCGTAACGCAGTTCGATGATCTCCCGTTCACGGTCGTCCAGTGTCTCCTGCACGAGGCGGCGCAGTAACACGGCGCTCTCCGCCTTCTCCATTTGTTCCAACACCAGGTCGTCGGCCGACAGCACATCGATCAGTGCCAGCGCGCCGCCTTCCTTGTCCGTATCGATCGGTTCGCTCAGGGAGATCTCCCCGGCGCGGCGGCGCTGGCGGCGGAAGTACATAAAAATTTCATTTTGGATGCATTTACAGGCATAAGTGGGCAGCTTGACATCCCTTTCCGGCCGGTAGGACGAAATGGCCTTGATGAGGCCGATCGTACCAATGGAGAGCAGGTCGTCCTGATCCGACGCGGTGGTGTAATATTTTTTGAACAAACCAAGCGAAAGGATATTTTGAGTTGATTTGTTTGCAAACAAATCAACAGACCCTTAATATGACTCCAACGTTTCTACCGCCCAAAGCGGAAGATTCAACAGCCAGTCGTCCTGCTTATAATCCGCCATAGAGGTACGAATGGACACAGTTGGATTGAACTTCTCCCGGTATGCCTTTAAACTTTTTGCCTGCAAATTGACCTCGGCTTTGACCTCGATGGGGATGATGACGCTGCCTGTATCGACGACGAAGTCTACCTCGGCGGTACCGTGCTCGGCCGTCCAGTAGTGTGTTTGGATGCCTTTCAGCGTTTTGAGCTGCTGCAACACGTATTGCTCGGTCAGCGCGCCCTTGAATTCCCGAAACAGCTTGTTGCCGTCCAAAAGAACACCCTGGCGAAGCCCCACAAGACAGGAGAGCAGCCCCACATCCACCAAAAACAGCTTGAACGCTTTTAGATCCTCGTAGGCCTTTAGGGGCAGGTGAGGGGCGGTAACCCGATGCACCTTGTGGACAAGCCCGCAGTCGGTCAGCCAAAGCAAGGCGAGTTCATATTCCTTCGCCCGCGCGCCCTCTTTGACGAGCCCGTACATGAACTTCTTGTTTTCCCGGGTCAACTGCGCCGGAATGCTGCTCCAGAGCATCCGGATGTGCGGCACCACTTCGTTGGGTGCGTGTTTGGAAAAATCCTGCTCATAAGCGGCGAGAATACGCTGCTGAATCTCTCGGACTTCATTAAAGTCCCTGTTCTCACAAAAACTCAGCACCACCTCCGGCATACCGCCCACATAGTAGTAGTGCTTCAACAGGTCAATATAATCCTGTTTAAAGGTGACAGCCATCTCAAAATCGCCTTTTTGCAGCAGCGCTGCAAACTGTTCCTTGCCCATTGCCGCCATAAACTCAAAAAATGACAGTGGACACAAGTCGAGAAACTCCACTTTGCCCACGGGGAACGACGTGCCTTTGTGCAGCGCCACGCCCAGCATGGAACCGGCGCAGACAATCTGATATTGCGGCGCGTCCTCATCGAAATATTTCAGGCTGGTCAGCGCCCTTGGTACCTCCTGCACCTCATCGAAAATCAGCAGCGTGTTTTCAGCATCGATCTTGTGCCCGGCGTAGAGCTCCAGGCCGGTCGTCAGACGATCGATTTCTAAGCTGCCCTCAAATAGATTCTTCATCCGTTCGTTGTTGTCAAAGTTGATGTAGACCACCTTGTCATAGTAGGCGGCCCCAAATTCTCTCATCAGCCAGGTCTTGCCCACCTGACGGGCGCCGCGTATGATCAGAGGCTTGCGACGGCGTTTCGCTTTCCACGCCTTCAAGTATTCCATTGCCGTACGATACATAGTGATCACTCCGCATAAAATCTAACCACATTATAGCATATAATAACAAAAAATCAAGCGATTTTTTGCACCCGTATTTTTTGCACCTGAAAATCATAAAGTCTTGGAGAGGTGATGGTGATGGAAAGTGTGCGAAGAGACATTCTAGCCGCTTTGCTGAAACGGCTTTTTGCACGGGGACTCATTGCGGAGTCGACATACCAAGCGGCCAGAAATTCTCTGGATTCTTCCCTGAGTGGGCCGAAGGCATGTTTGACAGAGGGGGCGACGGCGGATGGAGGTTCGAAAAATACGGGCTGAAATGCGGCAGGGACGGTCGATTTTCGACCTGCCGCTGCGAGTTACCTTCTACGCGAGGGTGTCCACAGAAAAATGCGAACAGCTCAACAGCCTTGAAAACCAGATACAGTATTATACGGAGCTGATTGAAAGCCAAGCAAATTGGACATACGTCGAAGGGTATGTCGACGAGGGAATCAGCGGGACAAGTACAAAAAAGCGGGATCGTTTCAATCGGATGATAGCGGACGCCAAAGCGGGGCGCTTTGACTTCATCATCACGAAGGAAATATCCCGCTTTTCACGCAGTACGCTGGACAGCATCCGGTACACGCAGGAACTTCTGGAACACGGCGTGGGCGTACTGTTCCAGAACGACAACATCAATACGCTGGACTCGGACAGCGAGTTTCGGCTGGTCGTCATGGCCGGCGTCGCCCAAGACGAAGTGCGCAAACTCTCCGAACGCCTGCAATTTGGTTTTCGCCAGTCCATCCGTAACGGCCGCGTGCTGGGCAACGACAAGATATGGGGCTATGACAAAAAAGACTGCCAATTGACCGTCAACGAAGAAGAAGCGGAAGTGGTGCGTCTTATCTTCGATCTTTATGCCCAGCAGGGTTTGGGCCTCCGCCGTTTGTCACGGACGCTCTATAACATGGGTCACACCAGCCGCAAGGGCAACGAGTTTAACGTGCTGACGATCCGACACATCCTCACAAACCCCAAGTACAAGGGTTGGTACTGCGGCCACAAGACGCAGTCCCTCGACTATCGCAGCAAAAAAACCGCCTGCCTCGATGAAAGCGAATGGATTACCTATCCGGACCCGAATGTGCCCGCCATCGTCTCCGAGGCGCTCTGGGACAGGGCCAATGCCCTTTACAAATCCCGCGGCGCGCAGATGAGGTCCCATCAGAGCGCGGCGACATTTCACAACCGCTATGCTTACAGCGGCAAGCTCATCTGTGAAGAGCACAAAACCGGCTTCCACCGGCGGGTGCTCAAAAGTGCCGGTGGAAGCAAAGAGGTTTGGCAGTGCCGCGTTTACCGCCAGCGCGGGCGCGCGGCCTGCGCCGCGCCGCAGCTTCGGACGGCGGAACTGGATGAGATCATGGCGAAGATTTTTACCGGTCTCATACGAGATCCCAAAGCCATTGTTGACGCACTCGCCGCCGTCATCCGAAATGTATCCGACGAACGCGGCTGCGAGCGTGACACCGCGAAACTGGAAGCAGAGATGACTCGGATACAGGCAAAAAAAGAGCGTTTGTTGGAGATGAGCGTGGCGGACGCTCTCAGCATATCGGAATTTAAAAGCCGCAACGACAGCTGCAACAAACAGCTGTTTGCAACAAAAAAAAAGCTGGACGCCCTGCAGGCTGAACGGACAAAGTCCGCCGCCACAGAGAATCCGGCGTCAATCAAGGCCGCCCTTCAGCGGGAACTTAATTTTGCCGACGGCATCCACTCCGAGCTGGTGGTAAGCATATTGGACCGTATCGTAGTCAAGAAGGACAGTACCAAAGAGGATATCCACTTGGAAATCCACCTGAAGTGCGGACATCCGCGGGATGTGCGTTTTCGGCGGGAAAAATCGTCCCTCCGCTTGATGTGTTTTTAATGACGTGTGCGACAAGACGCATATTTTTTTCGATCAGCAGCGCACGCATGCTCAGGTCCCCGGCGGCAAGTCGTTCGAGCGCCTCCTTCTCCTCCCGCGCGGAGAGCGGGCGCGGGAAAGATCCCGTCGGTCCGCCCAGGCGCAGCGACAGGGAGAGTCCGTGCATGAGCAGCAGCAGCGCGATAGAGAACATATCGGCCTCCTCCTTGCGCCTCACGGCGCAAGGGAGGGCGGCGGCTCAGCGCCGCGCGCCCTCCCTACTGTTGGTCGCGGGAGGGAGGCCTGCCCGGGACTGCCAGCCCCCCGCGTAATGTACTCTATGAGGCGGGTCGATTGTCCTATACGGTTTTTTTGCCCGCCGCCGGCCCGGGCTCTCAGCTCTATACGGTGACCTTGTCCTGCGCGGGAAGCAGACCGGTGAGTTCCCGACAGACGTCGGCGGCGGTGTCGTAATCGAAGGACGCCACCAGTTCGCAGAGCGCAGCCAGCCGTTCCTCCATCAACTCGTTGTAGGCGGCGTGCCGCAGGGCAGCAGCGGCGGCGTCCGCCCGGTCCGTGTCGCACTCAAGGCAAGCCTGTGCCAGCGTGTCCAGCGTCTCCCGCAGCCGGCCGGTATCGATGGCCTGTTTCTCTTCGGTCCCGACGGCCTCCGTGAGAGACGTCTTCGCCAGCGCCGCGCCAAAGTCCTCCGCAGCGCGGCAGAAAGGGTCCGTCTGCCGCCGCGTCGTGTCTTCGTCGCCGTCTTTGGCCGCCTGCTCCAGCCGAAACGCCCATTCGGCCAAAGACGCGTGACCCAGGTTGGCACAGACACCCCGCATCGCGTGTACCGCGATCGCGTAGTCGCTCCACCGCTTGTCTCCGGCAAAGGCGCGGAGATCGGCGAGCCCCTGCGAAAGTCCTTTGCAAAACTGGCGCAGCACCCGAATGTAAGTCTCGCGGTGGCCATTCACATGGGAGAGGCCGGCCTCTACGTCCAGCCCCTCGACATTGGCGAGTACGGCCAGCAACGGTTCGTACCGGCTGCCCTCCGCCGGCGCTTCGTCGGCGCCGTCTATCGATTCTGTTCGGCTGATCTTGTCGGCCGGCAACCAGCGGGCTAGGATCTTATTCATCTCCGGGGCTTCGATGGGCTTTAACAGATAATCATTCATGCCGGAGGAGAGAAAAAGTTCGCGGCTGTCGCCCACCGCGTTCGCGGTCAGCGCGATGATGGGCAGATCTTCATAGCGCCCACCCAGTGCTCGGATGTGTGTGGTGGCCTCGACGCCGTCCATGATCGGCATCATGTGGTCCATGAATACGAGATCGTAGGCCTCCGCCTGCACCTTTTCGATGGCCTCCACGCCGTTGACCGCCGTGTCCGCCTTGATGCTGTGCGTCGCCAAAAAGCCGAGGGCTACGGTGAGATTGATCGAGTTGTCGTCCACCACCAGAATCTTGGCTTCCGGCAACGCGATGACGCGTCGGACGTCGCCCTCAAGAACCAGATTGGCGGGATTGCCCTCGATAAGCGGCAGCAGGATCGTGAAGACGGACCCTTTGCCGTACTCGCTGGAGATCAGAATCTTGCCCTCCATCATGTCCACAAGCCGTTTGGTGATCGAGAGCCCCAGGCCGGTGCCAACGATACTGCGGTTTTTGACATTGTCGAACTGCTCAAAAGCGTCGAACAATTTGGGGATATTCTCCGGCTGGATCCCGATGCCCGTGTCTTCCACCCGGATCGAGAGGACGTCGCGGCCGTCGTCCCCGGGCACCCGGCGCACGTCCAGCAGCACATGGCCCGCACGCGTGTACTTGAGGGCGTTGTTTAAGATGTTGGTGACCACCTGCCGAATGCGCACTTCGTCTCCAAACAGGACCTGCGGGACGTCGTCCTCCAGATGGCAACGGAATTGCACCGGTTTTTCCGACGCTGTGAACTTCATGAGCGAACAGAGGTTGTCGTACATGATGAAGAAGTCGAAATCCGCGGGAACCAAGTCGAGTTTTCCGGCTTCGATCTTCGAAAAATCCAGAATGTCGTTGATGATCTGCAACAAAAAATGAGACATTTTGCGGATGTCGGAAAAGTAGCGCTGCTGTACCTCATCCAGATTTTCGGTGTGCACCAGGGCGCTCATGCCGATGATCGCGTTCATCGGCGTGCGGATCTCGTGACTCATGCTGGCCAGGAAATCGCTCTTGGCCCGGTTGGCCTGTTCGGCCTGCTTTTTGGCCCGCAGCAGATCGGTGGTGTCGTTGAGCTGTAAGAGGATGCCGTCAAAGTCACCCCCTTTGTCGAACATCGGCGACGTGTGGACGATGTAGTTGCGAACGTCGCCGCGGCGCCCCAGATCGATCACGATCTCCGCGTGGATGATCCGGTTTTCCTCCAGGGCGCGCATAAGCATCCGGTTCGTTTGGTCAAGCAGCGACTCGTCGTCCATGGCCATCCGATAGACCTCTTCGTAGGTGCGCCCGTTGATCCACCCGAAATTCTCGATTCCGGCCGCCTTGAGGAAGGAATCCGTACAATAGGCAAAACGGCCGTCTTTGTCAAGCAGGATGATGATGTCCTCGCAGTGCGCGAGCAACATGTTCAAATACTTCTCCTGCCGAGACTTCTCGGTGAGCAGGGCGTTCGTGAAACGCGTGCGCACGGCAAACGCGCGTTCCATGCGGTTCATGGTTTGAAGCGATACGTCCATCTTCCGGTTCAGCTTGGCAATCTGCCTGGTGAGCGCCGCATTTTCCGCGCGCAGGCGCGCCAACTCGTCTTCGGCCGACTCCGCGGTCGTCTCCGGGGCGGTGTTGACTCTCTCGTCCATAGTCGGCTCCTTTAATAACGTGGGTTGCACCTGCAACCCACAACCCAAATTCTTGTTTTTGTTGCCGCGAAGCGGCAACAAAAACTATAATATAGATCAAAAGATCACGCAAGGCCGAGCACGCGCCGCACCTTTTCCCGCAGGGCCTGCGAATCAAACGGCTTGACCAGATAGTCCTTCGCGCCGACTTTGGCCGCGCGGGCGATGAAATCCCGCGTGGCGTGCGCGGTTACAAAAATAACCGGGATATCTCGGAAATCCGGGCTCTTTTGCAGCTCGTTCATCACGTCGAACCCCGAGAGCCCCGGCATCTCGATGTCCAGCAAGATGAGATCAACCTGGATGCGCGCGAGCGCCGAGAGAGCCATTTGGCCGGACTTGGCCAGTCGCACCGAGAACTCATCGGAGAGGAGACTCTGGAGGATTTGCAGATTGGTCGGCATATCGTCCACCGCCAGAATGATTTTTTTGTTTTCCAAAGAATCGCCTCCTACGATATAGGTGTGCCGACTTCCCTGAGCCCCGGTGCGCCCAGAGAATAAACACACCCGCTTATACTATACTAAAGCCGCCGGGGAATGTCAATTTATTTCAGAGGCGCCCTTCAGTGCGCGTCGATGGAAACCGGAGCGTTTAAGTCCGTGATGTTGTGCATCAGGTACTCGCCCAATCGCTTTTGGTACCGGTCGAGCATTGTGATATGGCTTGTATCGGCGTCGATCAGCCAGATCATAAAGGCGAAGCAGCGAAGCATGACACGGTACATGGCCATCTCCTGGATGTCCATCGGTGCGAACCGGCCGATCTCCACCGCCCGCTCGAAGACATGCGATACATACTGCAGACTGGAGTCCCAGAAGATGAGCTGAAAGATCTCCTTCGCGTGGTCGTCGATGAACGCGCGCTGAAAGATGATCTTGGTACAGGTGAGCATCAACTCCCGGTACTCCGGCCTGAAATCGTAATAGACGCAGTCGAAGATCTCCTGCAGAGTACCGTTGCGCAAGATTGGCTCAAGTTCATCCACGGTGGGTCTATCCACCGTATAATAGTGGGCGAAGAAGTCGTAGATGGCGTCCAGAATTTCCTGTTTGGACTTGAAATGGTTGTAGAACGCACTCTGTGTGATGCCGACTTGGTCTGTGATGTCCTTCACCTTGACAGTGTCGTAGGAGTGGGTGGAGAAGAGCTCCACCGCTTCTTCGAAGAGCTTCTTTTTTGTACCGCGAAACATGAGATGCGACGTGTTGGAGCGGATGGGGCAGGGGGTGGCGGACGGAATGAACCAAATGCCGCCGCGCTTCACAGCATCTGGAATTTTCTCATTTCGGCACAGACGCTGGACATATTTGTCCGAAATATCCCATCTCTTTGCGATCTCTTCCACGGTCAGGTAATCAAACATGGACATTCCTCCGAAATCTGAAATTTTTGAAATTAATGATATAGCTGTTCAAATTGATCTCTCATGAAGACAAGATTGTAATATTGCATTCATATTATAACACCTTATCCTGGAAAAATCAAATGATTTTCCACGTGTTTATACTTTGTTCAAAAATAGAGGCGCCCGATTGCACATGAGGCGGTCTTGTGATATACTGGACAAAACGGGGAGGGAGTGGACGATGAAGCTGGTATCGTGGAATGTCAACGGGCTGCGCGCCTGTCTGGGCAAGGGTTTTTTGGAGAGCGTTCGGGCGCTGGACGCGGACGTTTTTGCGCTGCAGGAGACCAAGATGGCGCCCGGCCAAGCGGAGATCGACATGCCCTGTTACGCGGAGCATTGGAACACGGCGTGCAAAAAGGGCTACTCCGGCACGGCGGTGTTCACGCGCGTGCCGCCGCTGTCCGCCGCGACGGACATGGGCGTGGCTGAACACGATAAAGAAGGTCGGATCATCACATTGGAGTTTCCGTCTTTTTTCTTTGTGAACGTTTACACGCCCAACGCACAGCGGGATCTCGCGCGGCTTGCGTACCGCATGCGCTGGGAGGACGATTTTAGGGCATTTTTATGCGGCCTGGATGCGCAAAAGCCCGTGGTTGTCTGCGGAGACTTAAATTGCGCCCATCAAGAGATCGATCTCAAACATCCGGCCGCCAACCGCCGCAACGCCGGGTTCACGGACGAGGAGCGTGCCAAGCTGACGGCACTGCTGGAAGCGGGATTTGCCGATACCTTTCGTACGCTCTACCCGGACAGGCGCGACGCTTACACTTGGTGGTCGTACTTTTCTCAGGCACGCACACGAAATGTGGGCTGGCGCATCGACTATTTTCTGGTGTCCCGGCGCCTGCTGCCCCATGTGCGGGAGGCCGCCATCCACCCCGACGTCCACGGCAGCGATCACTGCCCGATATCTTTGACAATTGACGACAATTGATGATTGATGTGATGGAATGACAGGGGAGGGTGGCGTTGATGAGGCGTGTTGCGGCGGTGGTTGTTTTGTTGGCGTTTGCGATTGGGGGGGCCCGGGGCCGGCCGGCGCGGGCCGCGGCCGATTTTGCGGATGTGCCGTCGGACCACTGGGCGGCGGCGTACATACGTGAACTGCGCGATCTTGGCGTCACAGACGGCGTGGGCGACAACCAGTTCGGCCTCGGCCGGTCCGTCACGCGGGCTGAGTTCGCGTCGTTTTTGTGCAAACTCATGCGCTGGGAGGAGATTCGGCCCGCACAGGGGCACTTTGAGGACAGCCGCGACGGCGCGTGGTACTACGGATTTATCGAAACGGCGCTCGCGCACGGGGCCATTGCGGCGGATGCGCCGCGGTTCAGGCCGGATGAGCCCATCACGCGGGAGGACATGGCGGTGATGGTCGTGCGCACGCTGGGTTATGACGCATTGGGGATACGCCTGGCTGTACTCGGCAGCCCATTTCCGGATGTGACGGGGCATGCCGGGTACATCACGGCGGCCAAAGATCTGGGCATCATCGACGGTATGAGCCCCACACGCTTTGCGCCCGGTGAGACCGCCCTGCGTGAACACGCGGCGGCCATGATGATGCGGATGTACCGGCTGGAACAAAATCGGGCCGGTTTTTCCAACGCCTTCTATGCAGTTCGCTCCGCCGGGCAGATGGACCTGGTGTCCTCGTTTGACGCGGTGAGCTTCGGCTGGAGCCGGCTGACGCTGTCCGGCGGGGTTTTGACGCTCGACAGCGCCGCGTCGGGCGGCAGCGAGTATGCCGTACCGGACGGCTACGAAGAGCCGTTCGGCAAAGCCTCGGGAGAGACCCTGCTGATGGCCGCGGTGAGTGCGGCGGACAGTGTGGCGATCATCGGCGACGGCGCGCTCCGGGCGCGGGCGGCACAGCTGCTGGCGGACGCGGCGCGCGACGGGGTCCCAGCCGCGTCGGGCGGGCGGCCTGTCTTCGATGGGATCGTCGTCGATTTCGAGACGCTGCGCGGGGTGCAGGCGCAAAACGACTTCAATCGTTTCCTCACCGATCTGCGGGCGCGGATGCCCGCGGGCCGGCGCCTCTACGTAGCCGTTCACCCGCGGCGGCGGCCCGGCGTGGCCGTCTATGACGGTTATGACTATCGGACAATCGGCGCGCTGGCGGACAAAGTGATCTTGATGGCACACGACTATTATCCCAAGCGTCTGACCCAGGCCGAGCGGGAGGCCGGTGTGACGCATACGCCGGCGGCGCCGCTGGATGAAGTATATTACGCGCTGCGCGCGATCTGCGACCCCGACACGGGGGTGGCGGACCGGAGCAAGGTTCTGCTGCAGATTTCTTTTGACGCCGTGCAGTGGAAGATGCAAAACGGCGTGATTCTCAACGAGACGCCTTACGCGCCCGCGTACAGCGCCATTGAAGCCCGTATTCAGGCCGGAGCCTCCGTCACGTTCGACCCGGTGGCTCAGAGCCCGTGCGTCGCCTTCCGCGACACGCAAGACAAGACCGACAATATTATATGGTACGAGGACGCCCGCAGCGTGAAAGCCAAGGCCCAACTGGCCGCGCGCTTCGGCCTCGGTGGTCTGTCATACTGGCGCCTGGGACTCATCCCAGACGGGATCGTCGTCGACTGACCATATCCGTCTGCTGCGTCGCCGCTCTCCCCAACTATACAAAATAAAAATTTTGTATAGTTGGGGAGAAGGATTCAAGACGACCATGCCAGGCACAGTTTTTTGACGCCCGGACTCGCTATTGGCTCTGTGCGATCTCTGCGAACTGTCGGGCCACTTTGTGGAACACCGTGACCAGAATCGGATCGAAATGGGCGCCTTTTCCCTCGTCGATGATTCGCTCGGCCTCTTCGACGGAAAACGGTTTTTTGTAGGGGCGCGCGGAGATCAGCGCGTCGTATACGTCGGCAATCGCCATCAAACGTCCCTCCAGAGGAATTTCTTTTCCTCTCAGGCCAGCCGGATAACCGGAACCGTCCCATTTTTCGTGATGTGTGCCCGCGATAATTTTTGCGTGATGCAAAAATGCGTTTTCCGCCGTGGTCTGTTCGATCCGCCGAATGACATCCACCCCGACCGACGCGTGATTTTTCATCTCCTCAAACTCCTCCGACGTAAGTCGGCCGGGCTTGTTCAGAATCAGATCGCTGATGGCAATTTTACCCACGTCGTGGAGCTGTGCCGAGGGGAGCAGGAATTCCAGATCCCAGCCGGATATTTCATCTTGATAGATATCTTCCTCCAGCAGTTTATCCAGCAGCAATTTCAGGTATTTCTGTGTACGGATCACATGGCCGCCGGTCAGCCCGTCCCGAAATTCCACCATCTCCGCCACCGTGCTGAGCACCGCGTTTTGCAGTTCTACCACCTGCGCGGTCTTTTGCCGGACCATCTCCTGCAAATTGTCGTTGTAATGTTTCAGTTCTTTTTTCTGCGACACAATCAGCAGGTGATTTTCAATGCGTTTGAGCAGCAGCGGCGCGCTGAAAGGCTTTGTCACATAATCGATGGCACCGAGACGCAGCCCCTCCAGTTCGCTGTCTTCGCCAATCTTTGACGTCAGAAAGATGACTGGAATATCCGTCATTTTTTCGTCATTTTTAAGTGTTTGAATGGCCGTATATCCGTCCATGTCCGGCATCTCAATGTCCAGAAGAATCAGATCAGGCATTACGTTTTTCAAGAGTTCAAAAAGCTTGACCGCCGAGGGGATTGGGTATACTTCGTAGGTGTTTTTCAACATATTCTTGCCGATGGAAAGATTTGCCATATTGTCGTCCACCAGCATGACCTTGTAACGTCTGTTTTCCATAACGTGCTCCTTTTCAACCCTATGCCGGCCGCCTCAGGCGTCCGGCGTATTGATACCTCCCCTCTACCCTGTCTCTTTTTATAAAAATTCTGCTTTTATAAATCTATTTCTAAAGAACGGACAATCGCTCTTGAATCTGTTGAAGGTCCATCAGGGCCACGCGATCCTTCAGCCACGTTATTAAGTCTGACTGGGTTTCGTATTCATAGTCTTTCAGCTCGTCCATGGCTTTGTCTACACCGTCCATGTCGAAGTTCGCACAAGCCTCCTGCAACCGATGCAGGGTTTCGGTGTCCGGCGCTTCCTTTTTGACCTTTTGTGTCCCTTTGTCCACCGTTTCCAGCATGGCGGACAGTTCTGTAATCAGTTGCTCGGCGGCCCGGATGAACGCCTCGTTGTTGGCCTTTACAAAAGCGATATCCCCAGCCTTGGCCGCGTGTTCCAGCGCCTCCGCCTGTTTGCCCACCGCGTCGGCGCAAACACCGTAGCTGCTGCCCTTGATGCCATGCACAACGACCGCGTACGCCGGCAGAGTCTCTTCGCTGTACGCGCGCACCTGTTTGAGCAGGGAGGGCGTGTTCTCGGCGTAAGATTGCAACACTTCGAGGTAGGTGTCCTCATCGTCCAAAAACCGTTCAAGTCCCTTCTTCCAGTCGAGACCGGCGATCTCCCACGCCTTCGTCGGCTTGGCCGGGGCGGGCGCCGCCTCCTGCTCCGCCGCCGCTTCACCGTTCTGAGCGGCGGTGAGCGCCTCCTCCTGTTCTTTGTCGCGCACCCACCGTCGGATCAATTCGTCCATCCGTCCGATGTCGATGGGTTTGGAGAGAAACGCCTGAAAGCCGTGCCGCAGGAACATCTCATCGTTGCCGATGATCGCATTGGCCGTCAAGGCGATGATCGGCACATTCTTTGCGTAGTCCGTTCCGATTTCTTCCCGAATGATGCGCACGGCCTCAATGCCGTCCATACCCGGCATCATATGATCCATAAAGATGGCGTTGTAACGCACCTTCTCGTTTCGCACGAGCGCAATGGCCTGCGGACCGCTGGTCACGCAGTCCACTTGCATGCCGTAGGACTTCATCATGCCCCTGGCGACATCCAAATTGGTGGACACGTCGTCCACCACCAGCACTCTGGCGTAGGGCAGCCGGATGCGTACCAGATTCGCGTTCCACGTGCGCTTTTGTTCCAGGTATTCAAAGTGCTCCAGATGTTCCGTTACTTCGCGCCCGATCGGTACATCCGTCGCGAACCCCTGCCGGAAGCGCACGGAAAAGACGCTGCCCTTTCCATATTCGCTCGTCACGGCAATGTGACCGTCCATCATCTCTGTGACTCTCTTGGTGATGGCGAGACCCAGCCCGGTGCCCTCGATGGTACGGTTACTCTTGGTGTCCACCTGATTGTAATCGGAAAACAGCTTTTCCACATCTTCCGGACGGATGCCGATACCGGAATCTGTTACGCTGGATACCACCCAGACGTTTTCGCCGTCTCTCTCACAGGAGAGGCGCCACTCCACGATTCCCTCTTGCGTATATTTAAACGCGTTGCTGAGCAAGTTGTTGAAGATGCCCTTCACCTTCAGCTCATCTCCGAACATCCGGCACGGCAGCGTCGGATCTATGACCGGGACAAATTTGATGGACTTATCTCCAATGCGCATGATGTTCAAAGAAATCGTATCGTTGATCATGCTTGGTACATCGTATTCAACCGGAATGAGTTCAAACTTCCCGGATTCAATCTTGGAGATATCCAAAAGATCGTTGACGATACCAAGCAGTGTGGCGCCGGAATTGTGTATCTTTTCAAGATTCTCTCGCATCTCCCCATCCGCAATTCCCTCGTTGAGAATCAGCTCGGAAAGGCCGATGATTGCGTTGAGCGGGGTGCGCATTTCGTGGCTTGTGTTGGCCAAAAAACGACTCTTGGCCTCGGAGGCGTGCTTGGCTACTTCATTTAATTCGGCGAGGCTTTCATTTTGTTCGTTGATCTTACTAAAAGGTTTTGCCAGGCCGCCTGAGAGCAGCAGAGACGCCAAAAAACCGAGTGCCAGAAAAATGAGCGCGGCAAGCATCAACCCCTGCTGTACGTGCGTGGCCGGGCTCTCCGAAAGCGGCGCCACCACGCCCAGCACCCACCCCATACTCGACCCCGTAATCGACATATAGAAGCAGATGCGTTCGACACCCTGGTAATCGTATTCACCCACACCCCGGCCTCCCTGGATCATTTGACTGTAAAATTCCCCCATCGTCTTCACACTCGGATCCCTTTTGGCCCGTTCGATGTAGTTGTGACGTTCTTCCACCATGAACGGGCGAATGTTCGCTATCATGGTGCCTTCCCCGTCCAGAATGAAAATATTCCCTGTTTCCCAAATCCGGAAGTCAGACAGCAAGTTACTGAACAGATTGCCGGGCACCGTCGCGGACAGCACGCGCGCCCCCATCGGCACGCAGACGTCGAACACGAGCACTCCGCTTGCATCCCGTCTGGTCGTTGAGATGACAGAATCCCCCGCAAAGGCCTTTTCGATAAAACTGCCGCCGATCAGGCTGAGCGGCGCCGGTGCAAAGCCGCAGGACGTCACGATCTTTTCGCGGTCGAACACTGCCAGTGCCATAAACGTCTCATGAGACGCCAGCTGTTCCTCCAGCAACAGATCCAGTGTCTCATCCGGTGCGTCCAGCAGATACTGCGAGACGGAAAAGACGTCGGCCTTAAGCAGCGCTATCTGGGTGCTGATCAAGTCGTCCGCGATTTCGCCGATCACTTCTATGTGGCTTTTCACCGTTTCGACAAGGTTATTTTGCGTGAAGATGAGACCCATGCCCAAGTTGGCCATGGTAATGACCACCACGATGAGCATGATAACGAGAATGATTCTGACACGGATCGACATAGTGCGTTCCTCACACATTCCGAAGCCAGCGCCACCGGGCCGCCTCTGCTTTTCAAAAAATTTCCAATCTGTATTTTCTATAGTATCGAAAGAAACGGGGATGGAATTAATTCCCTCCCCGTTTCCGCCCTTTTTTTTCGCATCGTCTCGGTCCGGCCCAATGGACGCAAACTCAATTGCGCACGTCCGTGTCGATGTCCTCTTCGGGATACGCCGAAAGTCTGGGTCGAACCACGCCGCACAGGAATTCTTCTACTTGTACCGGTGCGCGGCCCACGTAACGTTCCGGCGCCAGGCCGGCTTCGATTTCGGCCAGGGTCAGCCCAAAGGCCGGATCGCCGGCGATGCGGGCCGCCAGGTCGTTCGGTTCACCCCGGTCCTTCACCGCGCGGCCGGCTTCGATCGCGTGCACTCGGATGCGCTCATGCAGCGCCTGCCGGTCGCCGCCGCGTGCCACCGCGTCCATCAGGATATTTTCGGTGGCCATAAACGGCAGTTCCGCCTCGATGTGCCGCCGGATCACCGGTTCGTGCACCGTGAGCCCGCGCGCCACGTTGTCGTAGAGATTCAAAATGGCGTCCACCGCCAAAAACGCCTCCGGCACGGCGATGCGCTTGTTGGCGGAGTCGTCCAGCGTGCGCTCGAACCACTGGGTCGAGGCCGTCATCGCCGTGTTCAGCGCATCCACACAGACGTAGCGCGCCAGCGACGCGATCCGCTCGCAGCGCATCGGGTTGCGCTTGTACGGCATGGCGGAGGAACCGACCTGGCCGGCCTCGAAGGGTTCTTCGATCTCTTTGAGATGGGACAGCAAGCGGATGTCGGAGGCAAACTTCGCCGCGCTCTGCGCGATCCCGGAGAGGGTGTCGAGTACAAAGGCGTCCACCTTGCGCGAGTACGTCTGCCCGGAGACTGGCACGACGCCGTCGAAATCCAGCGCCCGGGCGATCGCCGCCTCCAGCGCCCGCACTTTATCGTGATCGCCGTGGAAGAGCGCCAAAAAGCTGGCCTGCGTGCCCGTGGTACCTTTGGAGCCGAGCAGTTTCAGCGTGCCGATCCGATGCTCCAGCTCGTCCAGGTCAAGCAGCAGGTCGTAAAGCCACAGAGATGCGCGCTTGCCCACCGTGGTCAGCTGGGCCGGCTGAAAATGCGTGTATCCCAACGTGGGCATGTCCTTATATGTCTCGGCGAAACGCGCGAGCGCGCGCGCCGTGCGCACCGTTTTGTCCCGCACGAGGCACAGCGCGTTCCGCATGATTAAGATGTCCGTGTTGTCGCCCACATAGCAGCTCGTGGCGCCCAAATGGAGGATTGGCCGCGCGAGGGGGCACTGCTCCCCATAGGCGTGGATATGCGCCATGACGTCGTGGCGCAGACGTTCTTCCCAGTACGCGGCCCTATCGTAATTGATCTCGTCTCGAAAACGCTCCATCTCGTCGATCTGTTCTTGCGTGATCGGCAGACCCAGTGCCCGCTCGGCCCGTGCCAGCGCGATCCAGAGCCGCCGCCAGGTGGAAAATTTTACATCGGGAGAAAACAGCCGCAACATGGCGCGGCTCGCGTAGCGCTCCGCCAGCGGACTTTCGTAACGATCGCGCGCACTCATGGTTTCCTTTCCTCCAATCGCTTCTCGACATACGCCAGCTTGGCGCAGACACAGAGCAGTTCCATCGAGACCCGCAGCTCGTCGACCGACGGATAGGTGGGCGCGATACGCAGGTCCGCGTCGTGCGGATCGCACTGATAGGGCCAGGTCGCCCCGGCCCCCGTCATGATGACGCCGGCCTCCCCCATCAGCGCGACAGTGCGCCGCGCGGTGCCGGGTGTGAGCTCCAAACTGACGAAATATCCGCCGCGGGGCGCATACCACGAGGCGATGCCTGCGAGCCCTTCCGACAGCACCCGGTCCACAGTCTCAAACTTGGGCCGGAGGAGCGCCGCGTGGCGGCACATGTGGGCGCGCACACCGTCGATGTCCCCCAAATAACGCACATGGCGGAGCTGGTTCAGCTTGTCAAAACCGATGGTCTGAAAGAAGATCGCCTGCCTCGCATGCGCCAGCGTCTGCGGTCCCGCCGCGAGCGCGGAGATCCCCGCGCCGGGGAATGTCACCTTGGAAGTAGACGCAAATTGGATGACGAGCTCAAGGTGGCCCGCCCGCGCACATGCCTGCCAGATACCGGCGAGCGCCGGCGCGTCCTCATAGAGCGCGTGTACCGCGTAGGCGTTGTCCCAAAAAACCCGGAAATCGGACGCGGCGGGCGTGAGAGCCGCGATGGCGTGCACGGTTTCGTCGCTGTACACATAGCCCTGAGGATTGGAAAATCTTGGTATACACCACATGCCTTTGACGGCGGGATCGGCGACGAGAGACCGCACCGCCGCCATATCCGGGCCGTCCGGGCGCATGTCCACGGGGATCATCTCGATGCCGAAGTGTTCACAGACGGAAAAGTGACGGTCGTACCCGGGCGAGGGGCAGAGGAACTTGACGCTTCCCTGCCGTATCCACGGCTGCGTGCCGCCGCCCATGCCGTGGGTCATGGCGCGGGCGATGGTATCGAACATCAAATTGAGGCTGGAGTTGCCGCCCACGATCACGGTTTCCGGCGGCGTGTCCATGATAGCCGCCATCAGCGTCTTGGCCTCCGGCAGCCCGTCCGGCACCCCGTAGGTGCGGGTTTCGACCCCGCCGATCTTGCAGGCTTCACCGCGCGTGACGGCGGTGAGCAGCCCCTCGGACAGGTCGAGCTGGTCGAGCCCGGGCACGCCTCTGGCCATGTTGAGCTGCAGGCCCTTTTGCCTGTAACTTTCATACGTCTTTTGCAATTCCGCTTGCCGCGCATGCAGATCCTCTCCGCTCAATTCAGACCAAGCCGGCACAATCATCTCTCCTTAAGCATCTCAGACCCACGAACCCAAACGGGCATTTTTGAAAGTCTGAGGGTGTTCAACTTGCATATCATCATCATATGCTATGAACACGGAGATGTCAATTGGGAATTTAGGCACTATCGATTTGGTCCTCGTAACGTCCTTTGCAAGTCTTTCAGAACATCCTCGTAAAAACCTCGCTTCACTTGACGGGGTCGCACGGCATATGGTGGAGTTGAGTGCCCAGCGCACGCCGCCGGCCTCAAGTTGGCGGGCGGACCGTCCGCGGTGGGGAGTGCCCCATCGGGTGTCTGCCCGAGAGGGAGGCTTCCCCATTCATGGAGGCGAAACACGCTGCGCGCACGGTTCTGCGCGTCTCACGCCACGGCATTGCCGTCAACTTGCTGCTGGCCGGCTTCAAACTGGCGGCCGGCCTGATCGCCCACTCGTCCGCGATGATCTCGGACGCCGTACACACACTTTCCGACGTCCTGAGTACCGTGGCCGTGATGATCGGCGTGATGCTTTCCAGCCGGGCGTCAGACAAGGAACACCCTTACGGGCACGAGCGCCTGGAGTGCGTCGCGGCCATCGTGCTCGCGGCCGTCCTCTGCGCCACCGGCGTCGGGATCGGTTATATGGGCGTACGGAGCGCGCTGGCAAGGGCCTCGTCAAGCGGCGCGCTGGCCGCGCCCGGTCTGTTGGCGCTTGTGGCGGCGGCTGTCTCGATTCTTGTGAAGGAGGGGCTTTACCGCTACACCCGAGCGGCGGCGGAGCGGACCGACTCCTGCGCTCTGAAGGCGGACGCCTGGCACCATCGCTCGGACGCGCTCTCGTCCGTCGGCAGCTTCGCCGGCATCCTCGGCGCGCGGCTTGGCCTTCCGATTCTGGACCCGCTGGCCGGCGCCATTCTCTGCGTGTTCATCGTCAAGGCGGCCGTCACAATTTTCCTCGATTCCGTCGCCCGGATGACGGACCGGGCCTGCGACGACGAGACGGCGGCCCAGATCTTCGCGGTGGCAGCCCGGCAGTTTGGCGTGCGGGGCATCGATCAATTCCGGACGCGGCTCTTCGGCAGCCGCATGTACGTGGACGTGGAGATCCGCGCCGACGGCGCGGTTCCCCTGCGTGAAGCCCACGACATCGCCCAACGCGTCCACGACGCCATCGAAGCGGAATTCCCTTCCGTCAAACACTGCATGGTCCACGTAAACCCGGACGACAAAACAAACGAGCGCCTCTGACGATGTATTTTTGATGCGTTTGTCCCGAGTGTTGTAAAGTTTGATGTTGTATTTTACGAATAAAAGTGCTATACTGTCAGCAGAAGGAGTTGATGGTATGCCGAATATCAAACCGGTTTCGGATTTGCGAAACTATAATGAAGTCTTACGTGGGGTGAGCATGGGCGACCCTGTATTTCTGACAAAAAACGGACGCGGACGCTATGCGATTCTTGATCTGCGCGAGTACGAAAAAACACAGGCAACGCTCAAACTCATGTCGGAACTTGCCAAAGGTGAAAAAAGCGGGCATGAACAAGGCTGGCTTACATCGGAGGAAGTCGAGGTAAGTTTGGGTGTAAACAATGGGTAAAATCCACTACTCACGGGAAGCAAGGGCAGATCTTGCGAACATAAAAGAATACATCAGCGGAGAACTTGCCAATCCGGGCGCGGCGCTTCGGACGGTCGCCCATATCACGAAGCGGATACGGGAAACGGAACGGTTTCCCGAAATAGGCGCTCTGCTTTCGTCAATCGTAGATATTGACACAAATTATCGCTTCCTCGTCTGTAAAAGCTACCTCGCGTTTTACCGTATCGAGGGACAGGATGTTTATATCGTCCGTGTGCTTTACGGAAGCCGGGATTATCTTGCTATCCTTTTTGGAGAACTGCCACAGGATGGCGAAGAAGAGCAAAAAGCTTGACAAAATCGCTCGTTCTGACTATAATGGAATTGAACTCCATAATAGTCAGAGGTGAGGTTGTGTATTACCACCGTCATATAGAACCCGTCATCGCGAGAATTGCGGGACGCAAGCCTGTCGTCGTCCTCACCGGCGCGCGTCAGGTCGGCAAATCCACGATGCTCCGCGAGACGTATCCGGGCATCCGTTACGTCACACTGGGCCGCCCGCTTGTGCGGCAAAGCGCGCTTGACAACCCGTCGCTGTTCTTCGAACAGTGTAAGCCGCCTGTCGTCGTGGACGAGATCCAAAAAGCGGCGGGGCTTTTTGATTATGTCAAAGACATCGTAGATGAGGACAAGACCAAAGGGCAATTTTACTTGACTGGTTCTCAAAGCCTCATGCTGATGAAAAACATCGGTGAAAGCCTCGCCGGACGCGCCGGAGTCGTCAAACTGCTTGGTATGTCGATGCGCGAACTGGACGAAATATCTTACCGCGCGCCCTTTCTACCCACGCCAGGACATTTTGCGGCGATGGGGGATGCGGGCGCGCGGTTTGACTACGACAGGACCGTGTCGCGGATTCACAAGGGATTTTTCCCGGAGTTATATGAAATCGCGAGCGACCTCAAGGATTGGTCGGACTACTACAGTTCCTACTTCCAGACATATATTGAAAAAGATATCCGAGGTCTGCTGAACATTCAAGACGAATCCGCTTTTATCAAATTTGTGAAGGGCGCCGCATCGCTGACGGGAGAAATGCTGAATATGCGGACGCTCGCGGAACTCTGCGGCAAGGATGAGAAAACCGTGCGCAAGTGGCTCTCCGCGCTGGAGTCGAGTGGGCTTGTGTATCTGTTGGAACCGTACTACAACAACCTCGGGAAACGGCTGATTAAGACGCCAAAACTGTATTTTCTCGATACGGGGCTTGCCTGCTTTCTACTCGGATGGAACACGCCGGAGCAGCTCACAAACGGCGCGATGTGGGGGCATATCTTTGAGAGTTTTGTGTTCGCGGAGGTGCTGAAAAGCTACTACAACGACGGCAACGTCACACCGCCGCTCTACTACTACCGCGACAAGGAAAAGAACGAAATCGACCTCATCATCAAGGACGGCGGCACGCTGCACCCCGTTGAGATAAAGACAACGAGCGATCCCTTGAGATCGATGGTTTCAGCTTTCTCACTGCTTGAAAAGCTCTCAGGTATCAAGGTCGGCACAGGTGCGGTGGTCTGTATGGCAAAGGAGATGCTGCCGCTGACAGAGAACGTACAGATAGCGCCGGCGGCGATGATCTAGTAGGCTGTGTCACCTAAATATTTACAGGAGAAAAAGCGAGAGCAACCATGCGGCGTTATGCAAAACTATCTATTGTTGCTTTCAAGGATTGGTAAAGTTCTACACGACGCTGTGCGCCTCCAGCGATATTGTACCATACGCTCTCATCTGCGCCCCGTTGTTCTGATATTTTAACGGCGCTGTCGTAATTAGGACGTGGATATATGGTATTTCGGTCATCATCGAAAATGGTAAATATAAACACATTCGGCACATCACTTCCGGACGATATTTTCTTGATAAATTGAAGTTCTATCATATCGGCCGGTGTGGAATAGCTAGGTACAGCTGTGGGCTGAAATAGTTTTCTTATAAAGCGACTATCATACAGTATGTCATAAATTGCCTGAATCTCCGATTCCGCTGTGAACGTAGCGTTAGACAATGAGGATTCCTCCTCCACCCCAGGCATTATTTTCATTTGTATGACATCAATTCTCGCGACTTGATCTCGTGGAATCATCACATTAAAACGCAACGGAATCAGATAGGTCAATCCGACAGAAAGCAGACATAGAGCAAGGATTCCTACCACCAATTTGACTCGATGTTTAACAAGAAATGTTTTCAATTTACTTACCTCCTCAAATTAAGGTTTGCCACTTCGATGCTGACATATACACTTACCATATATTCGCCATTTTTAAGATGTTTTATCGCCTTAATGCTATCTCGGTAAGTATAATTCCTATAATCATCACCGCTAATTGAATGCTAACAGAAAAATAATAGGCAATTATATATGTTTCATAAATGGCATTATTTATAATACATATAAATATGACAATAAGACTCAAAATAAATAAAATAGATCCTGCTTTTTGTGAGTATTTAGAATAGTATATATGAGCAAATCTCCAGGATTCTATACTAGCCATTGAACGTTTGGTGCGAAAACCAATTACTTCATTTATTTTCTTCGGCCCTCCCCTCTTCCAGGCAAAACCTAAGATTATCATTATTACAGGCAACATCATTATTAATAAACATATAAAAACCTTCATATTGACTTCCATACCTCATCTTAACCCGAGTTTTCAACCGAAAACCCACGAGGTTACCCTTACTACTTGCTTCCGATGCCTGTATTCTACCATATTTTACATCTGCTTGCAAGCTGTTTTTATCCTGTTTGCAGTGAAAATTCCATATGCCGAAAATTCTCAACAGTTATCTTATTTCATTATCCTGAGCATCATAAAAAGTATAGCTAAATTCTGATTGAAAATTAGGAATAGGGATAAGAATAACTGAAGGAATATTGTGAACTTCAATGGTAACGATTTCATTGATACTATAATGATTTATTAATATCTTTACAAGCTCTGGGTTGTTATTGAGCACAAGTAGAAATCTTTCACTTTTATCATCCTCTACTGTATAGTGGTAATAATAAATATATATATCTGCTGCACGTTTAAGAAGACGCTCTGAAAAAGAACACTTAACCAACCGAACGGAAGGGTCATTGACATTCCTAAACGTGGCAATGCCAATCTTATTTGACTTGTGTTCTATAAAGCCAACAATTCTATGCGATTTAAGTAAATCAGAATCAAACAATTCTACATCGACTATAGCCTGTCCAGTAGTGTCAATCAAAAAGTCAGCTATTTGTTCAGCTGGAGGCCTTAAATCTCGTAATTTACGCCATACTATAAGTGACGCTATACATATTACTATGAGGCATATCAGAAAAAATAGTCTTCTTCTTTTATTCACCTATGTCACGCCTTTCTGTATGCTCAATTATTTTGAACAGTTATCTGCTCACAAAGGAGACTGCATTCAGCAGCCCCCTTTGTGGTGATAGTGTTGAATTTTTAATTCTTATCCTACTTGAATCTGTTTGACTTTCAGTTGACAGCTATATTAACATTATGATCGCAATACAATGGATAAACTTCCATTGTTCCTGCATTAATAACATCAATATTCCACCTTGCCTTCATAGAAGAAGAGCTACGAGAAGCATTCCCATAATCTCTCAGAGCGGAAATCACCTCGAAATAGTGACCATTCTGAGTAAGCTTAAAATCAGAATCCATCACTGTCTTTATACTTCTTGTATAATTGCCATTAACGCCGTTAGTATAGCCAGTATAAATAGAATTAATGTCAACATAATGTGATCCTGAGAATGTGAGTGGAAAACTGTAAGTGAGAGCAAGCACACCTAACGATATACTAATGTCAGCCGAAAGGCTCCCGCCCCATCCATTACTCTGAACATACCCATCCAATGTCGTGCTTTTCCATGCTGTATTCCCAACAGAAATTTGAGAAAGGCTAAGCCCGTCAATATGAAGATATGAACTAGTATTAGAGTTTAAGGAGGTGCTGACACTAAAACTCATGCTCTTTTCATATACCTCAAAGCGATAGTATTGATTTACTTCCTGTCCAATAGGCACATTGGAATAATCAACATTTGTAAACCATTTGATTGTATGCGTTTGAGTCTCGCCCATATTGGAGTATGTTTTTGTGCAATACCAATATTTGGTATTCGAAATTGCTCTTAGTAATGATACACCTTGTATGTCTTCACCAAATTCACTTGAGATGGGTTCGAAATTTGTCGCAGCCCACGCACCCAATAAAGGGGTGATATCCAGAGAGGCAATGTAAGCGTCGCTAAGGTTTAAGGTAACATCAAATACTTCAATCAAAAAGTAATCACGAGTTTCCGATTCTTCGTCTAATAGATATACTTTCAAAATTGAGCTGACATTTTCATTTTCACTTTCAAAGTATGCGATAGTGTTTACAACATCCGCAGTATAACTAAAATTTACCACATTAAAACGAGAATCGGACGCGACTCCTGCAAAAAATACAACGCTAGCATCTTCTGTTCTACCTACAAGTTCACCTTCAATCTCAATTTCCTCACCATCTATATTTGCAGTGACATTGATAGAAGAATCTGAGTTCGAGTTGATGCTTACGTAATCGTTCTCCACAGTTGTTGATTCATCAATAGTAGCGCTAACCAAATTAGTACCTGTGTTATTAATGTCTGTTGCGTGTGCGATGTTCGCTTGGTAAATTTGAGTATCTTGACTAAAGGAATCACTGTAGACAACATCATTAAACCATGCAAATGCCGTAAAGTTGCTCATGCTCATAGCGAGTGTGAGAACAAGTGCGATGATGATTTTCGTTGTTTTGCTTTTCATACTCTTTCTCCTATCAATTTTTATTTTCACCACTATTATCAGACGCCTCTGCCGACACTCGCAGTGATTAGTGTCGAATTTGACCAGACTCACTCGTGAAGAAGCGTGCGCGTAATAGAGATACTATTCCGTCATGTAAATATTGAACCCTTACTCCACTTCAAGTCTATTGCTTATCGGGCGACCTTTTTTTAATATTGAACTTCCCTGCGTCTATATCTTAATAGAAACGCGTTACGCTTGAGGTCATTACACCAGCCTCATCGCCGTCTCCGACCTGCGGCCGGACACGCGGCGGACATGTTTCTGTTTTCCAGCGTGCTGGAGCTCTATCTCTGCCTAAAGAGCCGGCCTTACGGCCACTTTTATTACGAGATCTCCGGGGAGTCAGTGCTCCGCCTCCAAACGCTGGCGACACTTGCTTTTGAGGAGAATAAGGATACTCAGAGGAGTACGTCATGAGTGCCACAGAGGCTTAGTTAGGAAGAGTGATGCCTTCTCGGTAGAGCATCACTCTTCCTAGAAAACCAAATGCAGTTAAATTCATGCTGTCTGAGATCGCTTTGTAGGGCGAGTTCCTGGTGAAGTTTGTATACCAATGAAGTTAGCGCTCGCCGCTGACCGGCGATTTACTCCATTGCTCCGCTATCCACTCTCTATAATCTACGGAGGCAGCGAAAAAAATTGTATGTTTTTCAAACTTTCCTCACTCTCCTCGTCGAAAATTTTGTAAAGCTAACACGTGTGATCTGTCTCTATCTTACCACAAACATATTGTGCTGTGTGCAAAAAGTCATAAGAGGTCATAAATTTGTCACGAATGGGGAAAATCGTTATTCACGCCAAATTTGATACCACTCAGGTCACCACAAGCAAAACGCTGACATCAGTTCCTTTTGATCAAATTCTTTCCATGCGCCGCCAGCATCGAAAATGCCACCACACCAAGCCCCGTAGACATCGCTATGCCAATATGAGCGGATACGCCCCAAATTAGGATGGCACTCAAAAATGCCCCGAGTACAGCGGCGACCCGTGCGTATTTGCGCATTTTTAGTCTTTGGCCGGCACTCATCTTGACATTCACATGGGGCACGGGGGCAAGTTTGTAAACGACGACAATAGATAGGCCGGCCACAATGGTGGCCGCCATGGGAGAGATGTGGGGCAAAATAAACATCACACCCCACCAGCCAATGTACATGATCAGGAAGCACCGCAAATGCGTTTGGGCATGGTAGCCGCCGCCGTACGACTGCAAGGGCAGAATGACCGCGAGAAGTGCAATGCTCTCCGGCACCTTGCCTATCATGGCAGCTGACACCAGAACAGAGGCGAGATTCAACACCGTGTGGATCAACAATTCCAAGCCGTACTCATAAATGTCTTCGTCCAGCTCTTGAATCACACCCGTCTCACTCCACCTGCTCGTTACTCTTTTGATGAGCGCTGTCATCTGTTCTCCCTCCTTGCGCCGGAACTAACGGCAATATGACATATGTCCCAAACACACCATTGTCATGTTCGCGCAATACATGGCCATGATACTTCTCTACAATGGAATTCACATATTGTATCCCAATTCCGTGAAACCATTTGTCTTTCACGGTCAGATAATTCTCCCCCTCTCTTTTGATCTCACCGTTGAAGCTATTTTTGATAGAAAGCACCAGATTTTTTCCCTTCACCAGAAGAGAAAAGGAAATAAATCTCGCTTGTCCCGTATCGCCAATGCGCTCACAAGCTTCTATGGCATTGTCCAGCAGATTGCCTGCAATGGCACAGATATCATTGTCCTCAATGAGGTTGTTTTCGGGATATATAGTCTGTATATCAATTTCGATATTGCGAGAGTGTGCTAACAGCATTTTCGCACTTACCACGGCGTCCAGTACTGGATTTCCAGTTTGTAATGCAGTATTTTTCTGTGCGGGATCTACACTGATTTTCTCCAAATATTCCAATACTTTCTCAGATTTTCCGCTCTCGACCAATGCCCGCAAGGCAATCAGATTGTTCTTATATTCATGTCGCCATGTGCGCATATCAGTATACATGGCGTCAAGCTCCTTAAAAAAGTTTGACTCCAACTCCAGACGCTGCAAACGTGTGGAAAGATCAACATTGCGGGTCTCCTCGCGAACGAATATTTCATACATCAAAAATATTCCGATTAAGATAAACAAAAGCCCGACCGCAAGCCATATCAACATGTCGTTTGCCCTTGCATCAAAATTCGATAGATTCAACAGAATAGAGAGCAGGCACAAAAAAGTTAATATGACCGTACAAAAAAGCACAAGGATAGGTTTCTTTTTCAAATTGTGCACATGGAGTTGTTTCTTTGCCAAAACAAAAAACAGTATAAGCTGGATGCTCTTGATCAAAATCATTGCAAGCAGCCGTGAGTGATCTTGATATTGCCGCGTACTTTCAATACTTACATTGGTAAGAAGCGCGGCCAAACCTGCCCCTGCCAAAGAACTCCCGAGCATCAAAGCAAACACAAAAACAACGCCAAATACCTTCTGAAACAATTTGCCGCGTTTGGCCAAACACAGATAAACAATAAGAATTCCATGCGTTATATAGTCATAAAAAGACAAAGACAAAAAGGTGGCAATAAGCCCCCAAACAACCAGACACAGCCACACGCACAATTGCGGAGCCATGGACTTACTCTTGGAAACATATCGATTGTGTAGAAAATACACCTTCGCCAGGCACTCAACCAAAACAGCTAATGTCTCGATGACAATCCATTCTACTCTCATATTTTATCGCTCCGTATATAAACGAACGAAGGCGTCATTGACTTTTTTCGAATTGTTGCGGCTGATGGAGAGCGTTTCCCCGCTTGACAGAAGGAGCGAATCCTTATATACACAGTCTACTTTAAAAAGATTTACAATGCAAGAGCGGTGGCAACGAATGAAATAATTCGGCAATATTTCACTCAATTCTTCGGCAGTCTTACGCAACTCATAGGTTTCCTTTTCAGTTTGAATACTAGCGGTATGAGACGACATAGAAATGTAATAAATATCGTCATAGAAGAGCTTCATCTGCCCGTTTTCGTTCGACGCCACCAGCATGGCTTTCCGGCGGGAATTCCAAATGGTACACGCCTTGTCCATGATCGGCAGCAGTTTTGCCGGCGAGAGAGGCTTGATCAAATAATGTAGGGCATTTACGTCATATCCTTTCAGGCTGTACTGAGCGAAGCTTGTGACGAAGACAATCATCATATTTTTGTCTGTCTTTCGTATGTAGTGCGCCAATTCAATGCCTGTCATGCTTTTCATCTGGATGTCCAAAAAAACGAGATCGAATGAGATATCCTCCGGCCATACGGCAATGAATGCCTCGGCACTGGGATAACAGAAGATATTCGTCTGCACCTTCCGGGAAGCCGCCCAATCCTCAACGGCATCGACGAGGCGCTGCTGCATGTTCGGCGCGTCGTCGCAGATGGCAATGCGCACGGGGAATCACCTCGCCTTATCGTGATAAGCGTACAGAACCACCTGTGGAAGCAACATGGGCTTTTCCACAGGCTGATTCTGTCAGAACGCTCATTTTGCCAGTTTTTCAGGCACTTTCGGCTGGTACCATCCCAGGTCACTCGTCAGCCCCGCGCCCTTTGACGCGACGCGGTATGTGAGCGCGGCAAGCGCTTTAGCAAGCGGATGCGTGAATTTTTTCACAACCAAGCCCTCCTTCCCTTGCGTTTATCTGGAACATTGAAGCCAGTATACCACGTTTGCCTGCCTTTGAGAAGATCTTGGCGCAAGTGGCGGTAAATTTGGCGCGAACGGTGAAGAACACCCATTCGCGCCAAATTTTGCCCGTTCATGCGGCGAAACACGGGTGGGCCCAACCTGTTTGACAGTGATGGCTTTTGTGTGTATGTCAAAACATTTGACAAAATGCGCCCATCGGGTATACAATCGTCACATACTTGAGTATGATTCACCCAATAAAGTTAGGGGGTGGCGAGGATGGGTCAGAAGCGGGCGGAAATGACGCCGGAACAATCGTTTTTTTCAGTGTTCTGCATAGAAGCCGTGGCGGAAGCACTAGGCACAACGGGCGATAAAGTCTATGGAATGCTCACGGAGGATAGTGATATCCTCGACAGCTATATGATCCCTTGTTATGACGTGCTCCACACGCAGGGCAAAGAATGGGTTGTCAGCGACCTGCTCGGACTGATGAAAAAGCGAGGTGTGGTACAATGATACTGTACCACGGTTCGTATGATCAGTACATCAAATTCGTGGAAGCGAGGGAGATATGATGAAGGCAAACGCCGATATCAAGAACTACGTATATGACGGCGTGGTGAACGAATACGCAAAACTGGCCGGCGTTTCGCTCCGCGATGCCTTTGATACCCTGTACAAGTCACGCCTGTACGGCCAGATCCGCCGCGGCGTTTCCGATATGCACTGCCGCAGTGACGGCTACCTCGCGGAGGAATTGCTGCGCGAACAGCAAAATACAGCCCGCGCAAAGCAAGCGGCTCCATAAAAACAATTTACAATCGACAGCCAACCATGTACAATGGATGTGGTGGACCTCTGTGCAGCCGGAGGGCAAACGCCCCGCCGCCGGCACAGAGGCCCACAAAAAATATTGGGAATAATTGTCAATTATACATTGTCAATTGTCCATTGGGTTGTGAGAAGATGGCGCGGTATGGGTTTGGCGGCGGGAAGACGGATCTGAAGATCTTCGTGTTGTATGTCATGCGCCATATATCGGATCCGGTTGCGTTCGACCAGATGAGCGAGATGGTGCTGATCGACGACAATATCAATTATTTCCTTTACTGCGAATGTGTTGCCGAGCTGCTGGAGAGCGGACTCATGCGCAAGGAAACAGATAAGGACGGCCGGGAAACCTATCTCATCACGCCGCGCGGGAGCGAGACCGGCCGTATCGTCGAGAGCAGCGTTCCGTTTTCGCTTCGGCGAGCCGCCAAGGAAACCGTGCTGATTGTCCTCAACCGGATCCAGCGGCATGCGCGTCTTGAGGCCCATGTGATCGAACGGGACGGCGAACCGCTCGCGAGCATCAAAATGACGGACGGACGGGACGCGATTTTGCAAATGGAGCTCATGACAGGCAGCCATGCGCAGGCGCGGGAAATCTGCGGAAATTTTCTGCTCCACGCCGAACGCATCGTGGACCGCGTGCTCCGCTCTCTGTTGGAGCCGTACGACGACGAGGAGACGACTGAGACAAAGGACGGGTTTTCCGAATAACTGACGAAGTTCAGGGGTTCAGGTGGCAAAAGGACCGCTTCCCGGTTGCGGGAGACGGTCCTTTTGTTGTTTGGAATCTATTAGGCGGCGGACTGTGACGCTTCGCTTGTGGCGGCCGCCTTGGGGGACCAGATTTCGCTGCCGTCCGGCCGGACGGCGACGTTGTAGCGGTCATGGTCCGTGGAGGCCTCTACGATGTCTGCGTAGGCCCAGTGGGCCCTCGGCAGGTCGGTGAATGTCGCGATGTCTTCTGGGATATCCTCCGTGTGGAGGATGCGCTGCAGCATGCGGTTGATCACCGTCACGACCTGGGCTCTGCTCGTCCGCTCGTCCGGCCGGAAGGTGCCGTCCGGGAAGCCCTGGACCCAGCCGCGCGTCGCCGCGCTGTTGATGTAGCTGAGCGCCCAGTGTGTGG